>JANLFZ010000135.1:0-3791 GCA_024653385.1 Thermoguttaceae bacterium
GGTTCCCGGGCGGTCGGGCGCGGGGTGGGGGCAACGGCTGGGGCCGTCGCGCCGGCCGGCGCGGGGCCGCGCCCGGCCGGGCGCCACGCGCAATACGCCACCAGCGCCAGCGCGGCCGCCGCCGCGACGATGGCCCCGCCGGTTTTCGCCATCGCGGTTCTCATCGTGCGGCCTGCGATTCGTCGAGCACCAGCGTCTGGTCGGGACGGACCTCATGCAACGTTTGGACCAGGCCGCTTGGCCAGCGCACCGTCACTCGGCAAGGCGAGTCCCAGCGTCCCAGACCGACGATCAGCGCCGGCTGGTGCGTGGCCGCGTAGCTGGTTCCGCCGCAGAGTTCCTGCACGTATTTCGTCGGGCCGGCCTCGACGGCGATCCGGCAGCCGATGCCCCGGCGGTTGCTCTGGCGGCCGCGGAAAAGGAACTTCAACCAGTGGCCCCGCTCCGATTCGTTGCGCAACAGCGCGGCGGGGGAGTTCTCGTGGGCCACGGCCAGGTCGAGGTCGCCGTCGTCGTCGTCATCGCAAGCGGCGATCGCCCGGCCCACGTACTTCCCGTGAAAATACGCGCCCACCTCCTTGCCCGCCTCGTGCCAGCGCCGGCCGTCGAACGCGAAATAGAGGGGGGCCATTCGGTAGAACGGGTAGTCGGGGGCGTTCTCGATATGGCCGCAGGACAGGACCATCTCGGGCAGACCGTCCTGGTTGAAATCGGCCATCACGACGCCGAACGACAACCGGTCGATCGTCGGCGCCCGGATGCCCAACAGGGCACTTTCATCCTGGAAGCCGCCGTCGCCGTAGTTGCGATAGAGCGAGTCCGACTCGTCGCGGAAATGGGTCACGTACACGTCGAGCCAGCCGTTGCGATCGAAGTCGTACACGGCAATGCCCATGTTGGCCATGGTGCTGCCGTGGGCGTCGGTGGCACAGCCCAACACCAGCGCCATGTCCTTGAACTTCCCGTCTCCCTGGTTGACGAACAGGTAGTTCGCGGTGGTGTCGTTCGAAACGAACACGTCGGGCAGACCGTCGTTGTTGAAGTCCGCGACGGCCACGCCCAGGCCCCGGCCGTCGGGATCGGTGAAACCCCGTGCCTGGAACTCGGCCGAGAACGTTCCATCGCCGCGATTGATGTAGACCTCGTCCGGCCAGGGCGACATGTTGCGCGGATGGCAGACGCTGGGTTTTCCCTTGCGGCTCTTGCACTCGGCGGGGCGCATCGGGTCGTCGACGCAATAATTGGTCACGTACAGATCGAGATCGCCGTCCAGATCCAGATCGGCCCACGCGGCCGAGGCGCTCCAGCGGCCATCGCGCACCTTGGCCTGGTCGGTCACGTCGAGGAACGTCCCGTCTCCCTGGTTGTGGAAAAGCGTATTGCCGCCCAGGTTGGTCACGTAAACATCGTCGAACCCGTCGTTGTCGAAGTCGCCGACGGCCACGCCCTGGCTATAGCGGCACTCGCGAAGGCGGGCCGGCTCGGTCACGTCGTCGAACGTGCCGTCGCCGCGGTTGCGGAACAAGCGGTCGGTGGGCTGGTTGTCGTTCGGGCCGGCCGTGGCGTCTCCCCCTTGATTGAGGTACAGGTCCCAACGCCCATCCGCGTCGTAGTCCAGCCAACCGGCTCCCCCGCCGGTCGTTTCGAACAACAGACACCGGCCGCGCTCTCCATTGATATAGACATGCTGGATGCCGGCTTCGGCATGCACGTCGCGGAAGCGGGCAAAGCGGACGGCCCGCTCATGCGGGGAACTTTCTTCGCGCGAGGAACGATCGGCGGCCCGGGCGCTCGGGCCGGCGGGCGCGGCAACGGCTGCGCCCGATTCCGCGGTCGCCGCGCTGGGGGCGCGAGAGCAGCCCGCCGCCAGAATCAGATAACCCAAGCCGAGCCACAACGACCGCACTGCACTTGCCGACAAATCCACCACCTTGGTCAGAAGCCGATCGGGCCCGTGCGTTGCCGCGTCAACTCGTTGCCGCCCGGGGGGTTACCAGATGCCCCTTGCGCCATCATAGCATCCCTCGTGGGGGAGTCAAAACGAGGTGTCGGCCAGGGCGTCGCGCACGGCCTCGGGCGACACATCGCCCACGAGATCCACGGCCCCCATCCGCGAGGGGAGCACGAACCGCAGCCGTCCGTGGGCGACCTTCTTGTCGTGCATCATCGTGCGGAGCACCTGGTCGGGTTCCAGCAACGGCCCTTGGGTCGATAGACCCAATGCGGCCAGCAGCCGGCGCTGGCGCTGGACGAACTCGGGCCCCACGCGTCCCAGACGGCAGGCCAGCCGGGCCGCGCAGTCCATGCCGATCGCGACCGCCTCGCCGTGGAGCAGTTCCCCGTACCCGGCCAGGGCCTCGAACGCATGGCCGAACGTATGACCATAGTTCAGCACCGCGCGCAGGCCCGTCTCCTCCCGTTCGTCTTGTTCGACGATGTCGGCCTTCAGTCGGCAGCAGCGCGCGATGGTGAACGAGAGCACCTCGGGGTGGCGATCGAGCAGTCCGGCCACGTTGGTTTCGAGATACGCGAAGAAGTCGGCATCGAGGATCACGCCGTACTTGACCACTTCGCCCAGCCCGGACCGGTACTCGCGTTCCGGAAGGGTTTCCAACGTGGCCGTGTCGATGAGCACGCCTTGAGGCTGGAGGAACGCCCCCACCATGTTTTTCGCCTCGGGCAGGTTGATTCCCACCTTTCCGCCCACCGAGCTATCGACCTGCGCCAATAGCGACGTGGGAACCTGAAAGAAGGGAATTCCCCGGGCGAACGTCGCGGCAACGAACCCTGCCAGGTCGCCGATCACGCCGCCGCCGACGGCCACGACCACGCTCTTGCGGTCGGTGCCCAACTGGAGCAGCTTCTCCCAGAGCGCGGCCGCGGTCGCCACGGACTTCGAGGGCTCGCCGGCCGGCACGACCACGAGATCGGCGGCGGCATGCTCGGCCAGACTCTCGGCCACGCGACGCCCATGCGGTTCTTCGACATGCTCGTCGGTGATCACCACCGCGTGGGAGACCTTGATCCGACTGGCCACGAACTCGCCCGTCCGTTCGAGGTTGCCTTCCTCGATCTCGATATCGTAGCTTCGTGGGCCAAGGCTCACCCGGACCCGTTGTTGGGGCACGCTCACGGCGACGGCCTCGCAGTCGGCATCGGACCGAGTCGCTTCAAATCCTCCTCGGTCACCGTGATCCGCCGGCAGAAACCGGTGTGCAGACGCACGTACTCCAATTGCGAGGCCTGACGGGGATCGGCGTGCAACCGGGCCTCGATGCGCAGACGATCCTCGTCGGTCAAGTCGGCCAGGTCCTCGGGCCAGACCGTCACCGTTTCAACGACCAGCGCTTCGCGATAGGGATCGAACTTGTCGGCCATGCGACCCGCCTGTTCCAGAAACACTCCACTGAGATTCTAACCAGGCGCCCCCAGGGGCGGCAATCAGGAACACCTATGTCGCGGTGAGTACCCTGGCAGGGTCGTTGGCCGGGACTACGATGCCCATCGGTGGTACCGACAACCAGAGCACGCCATGAATGCGACGCCGAAGCCCCCCCAGCTGGTATAGCGCTATGCCCTTTCAATGGGAAATGCGATCACTTCGTCGATGGTCGAAGCCCCGGTCGCGAGCATCACCGCGCGGTCGAAACCCAACGCGCAGCCGCTGCATGAAGGTAGCCCAGCCTCCATGGCAGCCAAGAGGCGGTTTTCTTCGGGCAGCGGCTGCTTGCCATCGCGCCGGCGCTGGGCGTTCGCTTGGCGGATGCGGGACCGCAACGCCGCGGCATCGA
>JANLFZ010000135.1:3801-12236 GCA_024653385.1 Thermoguttaceae bacterium
CGTGGTAGCCATTGGCCAGCTCGATGCCGCGAACGTACAACTCGAACCTCTCTGCCACCGGAGGGGGGCCAGGAGCGACCTGGGCCAGGGCCGCCTGGCTGGCTGGATAGTGGTAGAGAATCGTGGGTCGCGCCCACCCCAATCGCGGCTGGATCCGCTCCACCAGCAACACGTCCAGCCAGCCATCGCGGTCGTCCCGATCGAGACTCTCGGGAAACGGAACGCCCTCGCGGCGAATCGCCGCCGCCAGATCGTGCGCGCTTGCCGCGTGGGGATCGAGACCCACGTATCGCTCGAACGCCTCGGCATACGCGATTCGTTCGGCGGGCCCGCGCCCGAACAGACACTCGCCGAGGTCGCTCAACAGGGCCATGCCCCCGTCCAAGTCATCGCCCACGCGATACCACTCGACCAGGGTGAACTCGGGGTTGTGCAGAGGGCCGCGCTCGTCGGCGCGGAACACGCGGGCGATCTGATACAAGGCCGTTCCCCCGGCCGCCAAGAGCCGCTTCATGGCGAACTCGGGAGACGTCTGCAACCAGTAGCGGCGCGTCCCTTGCCCGAGTGGCATATCCACGGCCACCGGATCGAGGTGGCGGTCGACCACGGTGTCGGCCGAGAGGATCGGCGTTTCGACTTCCAGGAACCCGCGTTGGTCGAAGAACCCGCGCACCTTCTGGAGCAAGCCCGCACGCAGGCGCAGACGTTCCCACGAGGCCGTCGGCCGGAAGTCGTCGCGGCAAGGGACGCCGGACATGGCGACCTATTCCTTGACGCGTTCGATGTACTCCCCGGTTCGGGTATCGACCCGGATCAGGTCGCCAATCTCGACAAAGGCCGGGCAGAGGATCTCGGCCCCGGTCTCCACCTTGCACGGTTTGGTGACGTTGGTCGCGGTATTGCCGCGCGCCCCCGGCTCGCAATACTCGACGCGCAACACCACGTGGTTGGGCGGCGAGACGCTGATCGGCTGGCCGTTGAACAACATCATGTTGCAGACCATCGCCTCTTTGAGGTACTTCCACGCCTCATCGACCTGCGCGGCGCTCAGCTCGTACTGCTCGTAGGTGGTGTTGTCCATGAAGACGAATGTGTCGCCCTGGCGGTAGAGATACTGGGCACTGATTTCCTCGATGTCGGCAGCCTCGATCGAATCGCCGCTCTTGTAGGTCCGGTCGAGAACCGTACCGCGGAGCAGGTTGCGCAACTTGCACTTGTACAGCGCTTGACCTTTGCCGGGCTTGACGAAATTGCACTCGATCATCAGGTACGGATCGCCATCGAGTTGGACTTTCAGTCCTTTCTTGAATTGGCTGGTGTTGTAGGAGGCCACGGTCGAGATCCTGCGTTCGCTTCCTGGTACGAAGGGGTTGTGATACGATTCAGGTTCCTATGGCTGGTCTGGTTTCGAATGTGGAACGCCTGCGCCCCATGCCCCCGGACTACCCGGATTGGCAAGCGGCGCTGGCTGATCCGGTGACCGATCCAGCCGAACTTTGCCAGCTACTGGGCTTGACCGCCGAACTTGGGGAGCACACTACCCAAGCGGGCAGTTTCCCTCTCTTGGTGCCACGGACCTTCGTGGCTCGCATGCGCCCCGGCGACCCGTCGGACCCCCTGTTGCTCCAGGTGCTCCCCCAGAAGGACGAGGAGCGGAGCCATCCGCTTTTCACGCCGGATCCTCTGGGCGAACTCCAGGCGCTTGGGGCCCCCGGAACGCTCTGGAAATACCAAGGCAGGCTACTCATCCTAGCGGCTGGGCAGTGCGCCGTCCATTGCCGATTCTGTTTCCGGCGTCATTTCCCGTATGATCGAACCGGGGACTGGCCCGCCCGATGGGAACAATCCCTCTGTCAGGTGGCGAACGAACCGTCCCTTCACGAGGTCATCCTCAGCGGCGGCGACCCTCTGACGCTGGCCGACGCGGAACTGCACGAGCTGTTGGGTCGGGTTTCGCGCATACCTCACGTTGCCCGCGTCCGCATTCATACCCGGTTGCCCATAATGGTTCCCGCGCGCGTCACCGGCGAATTGGTTGCGGCGCTGCGAGGGACTCGGCTTACGCCGGTCGTGGTGGTTCACGTCAACCATGCGGCCGAGATCGATGCGTCGGTCGCGGAGGCCCTGGGCCGGTTGATCGACGCGGGCATTCCCGTGCTGAGCCAGTCGGTGCTGTTGCGAAGGATCAACGACTCGGCCGAGGCCCTGGCTGCGCTCTTCGAGAGGCTGGTGAATGTGCGCGTGATCCCCTATTACTTGCACCAGCTCGACCGCGTTGCCGGGGCCGCGCACTTCGAGGTTCCGGTGGCCCAGGGAATCGAACTGATGCGCCAACTACGCCTTCGATTGCCCGGCTACGCGATACCGCGGTACGTGCGCGAAACTCCCCTGGGTGCGTGCAAGGAAGTGCTGGCTTGAGGGCCTCGGCGCCCCACGTTCGGCCCGACGCTACTCGGTGGCGCGATCCACCATGGCCACGGGAAGATACCCGTAGAGCGTGTCGTTGCCGCGAAGGATGAAGAACTTCACCGGGTTGAGGCTGGCGAAATCGGGCCGCTTGATGACCCAGGTGACGTTCTCGATCGACACGGTGGACCAGATGTGCATGCCGACCAGCACGTCGCCGCGCCGGATGCCTTGCTCGGCGGCGGGGCTCCCGGGCCGCACCGCGGTGATCAAGAGTCCCCCCTCGTAACGGGTGCGGAATTGCTGGCGGAATTCGGCCGGTGGAATGGGCTTCAGATCCATGCCCAGCAACTCCCACACCGGGTTGGCCGGGGTGTTCTGGGCAGGCGCCTTGGCCAGGGTGAGGGTCAACTGAAGCGTCTCGTCACCCCGTCGGACCGTCACATCCAGGTCGCTGCCGGCCTCGAGATCGAGCAGAGCCCGGTGGAAATCGAGCGGGCGATCGATCTTGGTCTGCCACGGCCGCGAGGCTTTGGCTTGACCGATCGACACGATCACGTCGCCGGCCTTGAGTCCGGCCGACTCGGCGGGGCTCTTTTCTTCGACCGTGCCGACGACCAAGGGGCCTTCCTTGCCGGGGCTGTGTTTGGCCGGCACCAGGCCGTGCCAGACCTTCTTGGCGCCGCAATGGGCCAACAGATCGCTGGCGACCGCCATGGCCTTATCGACGGGGATGGCGAACCCGATGCCCTGGGCCCCGGCTCGAACCGCCACGTTGATGCCGATCATCTCGCCATCGATGTTCAGCAGAGGTCCGCCGGAGTTGCCCGGGTTGATGCTCGCGTCGGTTTGGATCAGGTCTTCGTAGAACTGCGCGTCGCTGACCTGGACCGCCCGATGCAGCGCACTGACGATTCCCCGCGTCACGGTATGTTCGTAGCCGAACGCATTGCCCACGGCGACGACCGGCTCACCGGGCATGAGGTCGGCGGAGGTGCCGATCTTGATCACCTCGAAGCGTTCGCGCGGCTCGACGTGGAGCTTGATGATCGCCAGATCGGTTTCCGGGTCGCGTGCCACGAGTTCCGCGGTGCATCGGCGACCGTCGGCCAGCGTCACCTGGATCTCGCGCACGCCGTCGACCACGTGGTGGTTGGTCAGCACGTAACCCCGTTCGTCGATAATGACGCCGGTCCCCATGCCGTTGACCCGGCGACCCGGATCGACCGGACCGGCGCCGCTGGCCGTGGTGACCGTCTTCTCGCCGCGGAGGTTCACCACCGCGCCCCGTGCGTTCCGCACGGCTTTGACGATCGCGGTCTCCCGAAGGTCCGAACCGGCGGCCCAATCCGCCGAGATCGGCAACCCTAGGACCACAACCAGCAGACCGGAGACAACGTGCAAAGGCAGCAACCTCGGGCGAGCGGATCGGTCGGCCATGGGTGGTTGATCGGAGCAAGTCAATGGGGTTGTTGCGATCGTATCAGCCGTAGAAGCGACACGAAACGAGCCTGTCCGAACCGGCGGATGACACCCTGATTCATCGGCCTGGCCCTCCGCAACCCTTGACCGGTGGGGTTATAGCCGGAAAAGACTGCCCAGATTCCCGCGTGGGCTTAAGACAGGGAAGAATGGAGATTTTGGGCAACATCCGATCGTGCTGCCCAAGTCGGGCTAAATGAGTGAGATTGCATGATTCTGGGAGGTCGCCCGGACGGCGTGCCACTCCCCAGATGGTGCAAGTCGATTCAGAACGAGCGGTGACCCGGTTGGGGGGTGTTCACCACCGTGGAATCCCCCCAGCGCGAGAGAGTCTTCCGTGGTTACGCGCGCGGGCGTGGCTCGATCCGCTCTTTGCCGACCCACGGGCGCAGCACTTCCGGCACGACCACCGCGCCGTCGGCCTGCTGGTAGTTCTCGAGGATCGCCACCAACGCGCGGCTAATCGCAATGGCCGTGCCGTTGAGGGTGTGCACGAAGCGGGTGCCTTTCTCGCCCTTGCGCCGACAGCGGATATTCAGACGCCGCGCCTGGTAGTCGGTGCAGTTCGAGGTGCTGGTGATCTCGCCGAACTCGCCGCGGCCGGGCATCCAGGCCTCCAAGTCGAACTTGCGATAGGCCGGGCCTCCCAGATCGCCCGAGGCCGTGTCGATCACCCGATAGGGTATCCCCAGCCCGTCGAAGATGCGGCACTCGATCCGAAGAAGGTCGTCGAGCATGGCGTCGCTTTCGTCGGGCCGGGTGAAGGCGAACATCTCGACCTTGGTGAACTGATGGACCCGGAAGAGCCCGCGCGTCGCCTTCCCATGCGCCCCGGCCTCGGTGCGGAAACAGTGGCTAATGCCGCAGACCTTGATCGGCAGGGCTTCCTCGTCGATGGTCTGGCCCGAAAGCAGACCGCCCAGGGTGATCTCGGCCGTGGCCACCAGGCTCAGGTCGGTCCCCTCGATGCTATAGATCTGCGTCTCGGGGCCGCGCGGGATGAAGCCGATCCCTTCGAGCACCTCGTTGCGTGCCAGGTCGGGCGTGGTGGTCGGCGTGAAGCCCTCGTCGATCAGGATATCGAGCGCGTACCGCTGGAGGGCCAACTCGAGGAGCACCGCCTCGTTCTTGAGGAAATAGAACCCGTGGCCCGTGACCCGGGCGGCGGCCTCGAAATCCATCAGATCGAGCTTTTCGCCGAGTTCGACGTGGTCCAGGGGTTTGAAACCGAACGAGGGCACAGGCGTCTTGCCGCGGAACTGCTCGACCGATTCCATGCCGACAGGGGCCGCGGGATGGGTGAGGTTCGGAATCGCCCGCAGTAGCGTCCCGAGTTCCGCTTCGATCCGGTCCAGCTCGGCCTGCGCGGCGACCGTGCTCTCGCGGAGTTGCCGGCCTTCTTCCTTGCGGGCCTCGCGCTGGGCGGGGTCCTTCGCCTTGCCGATCGACCGGGCGACCTCGTTGGCCCGGCGGTTCAAGTCGTCGACCCGGGTCTGCGCCGCCTTGCGCTGGGCATCCAAGGCGACCACGCGGTCAATGTCGACCCGGACGCCCCGGTTGGCGCAGTTCTGTTTGATTAGTTCGACGTTCTCGAGGATGAATTTGCGGTCGAGCATGATATCGTCAAGGGGTTGAAAGTCGAAGACCATTGGGCCGCTTGGTGGCCCGACACTCCTTTGCTGGCACGCCCGGCACTACTTCGTCACGCGGCTCAGCTCGTCCCATAACCGAGCGCTGGCGCCGATGCCCCGGTGGAAGTCGCCCAGCGCGAACTTTTCGTTGGGGCTATGGGTGTTGTCGTCGTCCTGGCCCCAGCCGATCAACAGGGTGTCGGCATGGAGGTGTTCGTGGAAACTGAGCACGATGGGAATCGAGCCTCCCTCGCGCGTGAACACCGGCGCGCGCCCGAACGCCTGTTCGATCGCCCGGGCCGCGGCTTGGACGTAGGGGCTCTCCAGCGGCACGAGGACTCCCGGCGAGTTATGGTGGGCGGTCAGCTCGAACCGGATGCCCGGCGGACACATGGCCGCCAGCATCGCCCGCAACGCCGCCGTGATCTTCGAGGGATCCTGGTTCGGCACGAGGCGGAAACTGAACTTTGCCCCGGCCTCGGCGGGCAGCACCGTCTTGGCGCCCTTGCCCTGATAGCCGCTCCAAAGGCCGTTGACGTCGCACGTGGGCCGGGCCCAGCGGCGTTCGAGGGTCGTGTACCCCTCCTCGCCGATGGCCCCATCGACGCCGATCTGCTCGAAGTACCGCCGCTCGTCGAAGTCCAGGCGCGCGAACCCCTCCCGCTCGCGCGGCGACAAGGGAACCACGTCGTCGTAGAACCCCGGCACGCGAATCCGGCCGTGCTCGTCGACGAGCGACGCCAACATCCTGGCCAGCACGTTGGCCGGATTGGTCACCGACCCCCCGAACGTGCCCGAGTGCAAGTCGCGCGCGGGCCCCTTCAGCACAAGATCGAAATAGGCGATTCCCCGCAGACCATAGGTGATGGCCGGCTGGCCTGGGGCAAATTGGGCCCCGTCGCTGATCACCACGCAGTCGCAAGCCAGCCGGTCGGCGTGTTGCTCGAGATACGCCTGGAGGCTGGCGCTGCCGATTTCCTCTTCCCCCTCGATCAGGTACTTCACGTTCAGCGGCAACCGGCCTTCCGCGGCCAACCACGCCTCGACACTGAACACGTGGGTAAGGAACTGGCCTTTATCGTCGGTGGCGCCCCGGGCATAGAGGTTTCCGTCGCGGACGGTCGGCTCGAACGGGGGGCTGATCCATAGATCCAATGGGTCGGCCGGTTGGACGTCGTAGTGCCCGTAGACCAAAGCCGTGGGCGCCCCTTCGATATGGGGTGATTCGGCGTAAATCAAAGGATGCCCTTCGGTTTGGATCAACTCGGTCGACAAACCGAGACGCCGCAAGCGATCGGCCACCCATTGGGCGGCCCGATCGATCTCGGCCCGATACGCCGGATCGGTGCTGACACTCGCAATGCGGAGCAGCTCGCACAGGTCTTGTTCAAACCGCGGGGCGTTGGTCTGGAGGTATTGGTCCACGGTGGGCATGTCGGGCGAGGCTCCGGGCTTGACTCGGTGTTCGATTTCGCGGTCCGTTGGATGCCAATATAATGATATCGGTGAAATCCGACTATCGGGGGCCCCTGGGAAGATCGAGCCATGGTCGACACCGCAGGCGCCAGCGTCGCGGAACCCCTCGAGGAAACGATCAAGCGACGCAAGGAACGCGAAGAGCAGAAGCCCAAGCGGCAGCCGCCGTACCATGTGATCCTCTGGAACGACGACGATCACACCTACGCCTACGTGATCGCGATGCTCATGGAGTTGTTCGGCTATACCGCCGAAAAGGGCTATCAACTCGCCAAGAAGGTGGATACCGAAGGCAAGGTGATCGTGCTGACCACCACCAAGGAGCATGCCGAGCTGAAACGCGATCAAATCCACGCGTACGGCAAAGACGCGCTGATCGAGGGCTGCAAAGGCTCGATGTGGGCCACGATCGAACCCGCGGAGTGATCGTCGGGCCGTTGCTGGGTGTTCTGGAACCGTCAGATCGGGGGCCAGTTCCAGTAAATGGTTACGGCGTCCTTGCGCCGGTGCGCGAGACGACCAGCGGTCGGGTGGTCCGGTCGCGGTAGTCGGGCCAGAGCGGGCAATTCAGGTCGATCCAGCACTTGACCGCGTGCATTTCGTCGCGCGTCAGACGCACGTCGTAGTGCCCCGCGTCGAGGACCTTCCAGAGGCGGCTCTGGAACGTGCCGAAGGTGTAAGGCTCGCGCTTCTCGTTGCCGCCCGAGTTCCACCCGCAGTCGAGTACGTGGACCCAGCCCTGGCGGATGAGGGTCTTGTACGAGGCGGGCACGCGATCGGCGTCGAGCGCCCCGCGCAGATCGATGCCTTGCTTGTCGTCGGCTCCGTGGCACCGGACGCACCGGGCGTCCCATACCGGCTGCACGGTCCGCTCGTACGAGAACGGACCCGGCCCCCAGGGCGGCGGCTCCAGCGGGCTCGGCGCGCGCCGCAGGGCGATGGCCGGGCGGACCGGCGGGGCGTGACGCCGATCCTCGTGGCAGCCGATGCAGCTTCGCTGCTCGCCCGGCTGAAGCTGCACCACCGAACGCATCCGCTGGACCTCGTTGAGGTCCTTGTCGAGGGCCTGGAAGTAGAGCGTCCGCCCTGCCGGGGCCTCGAAGTTCGCCGAGCCGTCCTCCTCGACCGGCACAATGCCCCACGGAGCCTTGGCCACGTACGAGGGCCAGCCGAACGGGCCGCTGACCAGGTCGACCGGCGCCGCGTAGAACCGCATGAACGGCTCGTGGTCCTTGCGGTACTCGCCGTTGGGAAGCTGCTCGAGGTTCGACCGCACCTCCTCGACCACGCGCAGGTACTTGATCGTCCCGCGCGGCACCTTCGGTTCGATCCCACGGTACACGTCGGCCAACACGAACTGGCCTCGATCGACGTCGTCCGGCCGCGGATCGCCGCGAAGCACCGGCGGCCTGGGCACGGCGCGGAAAAGCGTCGGGCACA
>JANLFZ010000135.1:12246-13388 GCA_024653385.1 Thermoguttaceae bacterium
GCACATGCTGCCGATCGCGAGGTCCTGGTGCAGCACCTCGCGGTTGCCGTAGCGGTCGATCACGTACAGCCCGAACTGCCGCCGCGGAGCGTGGGAAACCAGCACGTAATCGCGGGCCACGGGCACGGGATCGCGGAAACACTCCTCGTCGGGCCACATGCCCGGCCAGGGCACCTCGGGCGTGAGACTGCGGATGGCCTTCGGATTGAACCGCCCCTGGCGAATGTCGATCAGGCAGATCGGGCCGTTCAGGTCGCCGAAATGCGAGATCAGCGTGCAGCAGATCTCACTGGTGCCCGGCACCTCCCGCCCGTTCGCGTAGCCGTTCGGCTGGATGATCGTGTTGCCGAAGACCAGTTCGGGCATTGAGCCGTCGGGCCGGATCGTCCACAACGTGTGGCTGAAATCGGCCCCCTTGTCGATGTACTCCGAGCGGGTCCAGATCAACCGGCCGTCGCGCGTCACCGAGGGGGCCCACTCGCTCAGGTTCGCGTACGAGAGCGGACGCATGTCGGAACCGTCGGCATTCATCCGAAACAGCACCGCCGCCTGGGGACGCCAGCACAGATACCGCGCCCGGCACCGCGTCGAGATGAACGCCAGACCGCCGTCGGGCAGGGGGCACGGCCAGTAGTCGTGGAACGGGCCGCTGGTCAACCGGGTCAAGCCGCTGCCGTCGGGCGCCATGCGCATCACGCGGAAATAGTCGTCCTCCGACTTGCGATAGGCGAAATAGACGTAGTCGAGGTCGAAGGTGGCCATCGGGTCGCGGGCGATCCCCGAGCCCGCGTTGAACAGCTCGACCAGCCCGGCCTGGCCGACCTCCAGGCGCCCGTCGCGGCGGGGGACGTCGAGCACGTAGATGCCGCCGCCGGGGCGCCACGGCGCGTCGAGCATCACGCTGTAGTTGTGCGAGGGTTCGTACGCATGCCGCTTGACGAACAGGATCTTCTCGAGCACGGCGAGGTCGGGATCGCGGAAGACCAGGCGCCGCTTCGCGCGGCGCGCGTCGAACAGGGCCTGCCGCTCGGCGGCCAGGTTGGGCTCGCCCGCCACGAGCGCCGCGTGCCGCGCGCGCAGCGCCGCGGTCTCGGCCCGCTCGCGCGAGACGTCGAGCCCCTTGCCCGCAAGGCGGTCGAGCA
>JANLFZ010000136.1:0-7075 GCA_024653385.1 Thermoguttaceae bacterium
TCCGTCTGGAGGAGACCACCTGCACGAGCGTGGAACTGAAGATTACGGGCTACTACGGCAACTCGCCCGCGATCCGCGAGTTGGGCATCTACCGGCCGGCACGGACGAAGCCCTAGCGCGGCGGCCCTTGGTTCCACCAGACTTGAAGCCAGACCCGCTCGGCCCCGGCGCCGTGCGTGCCCACGGCGAAATCGAGGTCGCCGTCGCCATCGAAATCGGCGACCACGGCCGCCGGGTGCGAGGTGCTTCCCGCTTCGAGCGTATGCCGTGCGAATTGCCCGGCCGACCGTTGCTCCAGCAGCACGATCGACGGGAGCCGCCTTGCCGCGACGGTTTCGGGCCGAATGCCCTTCGGCAAGAACGCGGTAACCAGAACGTCGAGGTCGCCGTCGGCGTCGAAGTCGCCGGGCAGGGCCAGGCACGCCCCCGACATGTCGGTCAACCGGTGGCAGGCGAACCGCGCCTGGCCGAGGTTCTCGAGCCACTGGACGCCGTGCCAGGGGCTTACGTAGCGGTTATCGAACGCGTCGCCGTTGGCATAGAGCACGTCGAGGTCGCCGTCGCGGTCGAAGTCGATCAGTTCGATTCCGCTGGAGCCGAACGTCAGGTCGGGCGCGCGCCATAGCGTTTCGCGGCGGAACTTCGCGTTGCCCTGGTTGAAGAACGCCTCGACGCACTCGCTCTCGTTGCTGACCAGCGCGACGATGTCAAGCCGGCCGTCGCCATTGAGATCGCACACGGGCAGATGGATGCAGCCGGTGCGCGGGTCGAGCAGCTCGGTCTCGAACCGGGGCCGCGCGCCGCGCGGGGCCACGTTGCGCAGCAGGAACATCTTGCCGGTCCGGTACCACCCGAACTCCGCCACGAGGACGTCCAGATCCCCGTCGCCATCCAAATCGGCGGCGCGCGCGTCGGCGACCCGGCCGATGCCGGAGGCGAGGACCACCTCATCAAAAACGTCCGGTTTGCTCTGCCGAAGCCACACGACCCGGCCGCGGTCGTGATCCATGGCCGGGTAGCTGCCCAGATCGGCCACGAGAAGATCGACGTTCCCGTCCGCGTCCAGGTCGCAGGGCTCGATGTGGCAAGGATTGCGGAGTCTCGCCAGGCGCCGCACCCGGCGATTCGGATCCCGAAGGTCCACGGCCGTCACGTCGCCCGACATCATGTCCGCGGCCAATAGCACGTACGGGCGGTCGGTGCCAAGCCGTGCCCAGCGCAGGCCTGCCAGGCCGGGGGGCATGGTCACGGTGGCAGGCAGGCTGAGGGACTCGGCCAGAAACGCGACGCCGAACGGGGTGTCGGCCTCGACCGGCTCCGGGTAGACGATCGCCTCGGGCGCGCGGGCGCGGAAATACGCGACCGTCTGATTCGGGGGCGGCGGATCGAGATCGGTCCGGCCCGATTTGGCGTAAAACTGGTACCCCTTTTCCACCTCGTCGTGCCACGCGTCGCGGTGAAAACTGTCCGGGCGCGGCAGCGCGTGGCAGTCGCCGCAGAAGGCGGCGATACGCGACTCGGTCTCGGCGTCCACGGCGGTTTCCGACCCGTCGGTCTCCAACAAGCGGTCCAAGCGGCGCCGTTCTGCGCGGCCGCTCGACCAACCCCAAGCCACGAGCGCAACTACGCCGGCCACCAGAAGCCCGAGAACGGCCCAAGCGACGAAGGCGGCTTTTCGCGGTTTTCCAAGGTGGGACATGGGTTGATTTCCGGCCTCGCCGGGTCGGTGGCCGGGTTCGCTGGACCGGCATCCGACCTTCGGATAGCATACACGCGAACCGTCCGCTTGTCGTCGGGAAGATCGAGAGGATGTGCTCAGAAGCCGAGTTGCCGCCGCCCAAGAGGCCAACATCCCGTCGCCGAAGGGTTCTGGCGGCCACGTTCGTGGTGCTGGCAGCCGCCGCGGTCGTTGCACTCGGTCCGCGCGCCGCGGCATGGCTTGCCCGGAGGATCGCGGTCGACCGGATCGACCGCTGCCGGTTCGCCGCGGCCGAGCGGTGGCTGGAGTGGTCGGCACGGCTCGGCTCGGGCGATGCGCAGACCCTCTTGCTCCAGGCCGCGTGCCGGCGCCAACTGGGCTTTTCCGAGGCGTGGCGGCGGACCCTCGAGTTGGCCCGAGACCACGGCGCGGCCGAGGCCGGCCTGGAGAGGGAACGGCGTCTGGCGGCAATCCAGGGGGGCACCTTTGGCGGGGACGCCGGCGACGTCATGAGCCAACTGTCGGATGCCGGGGCGACCCTGCGCGATATCATGACCTCGTTCTTGCAAGGCTGCCTCGTGCAACGCAATGCCGGCATGGCCCGGGCGTTCATCGAACGGATGTCCGATTTTTTTGCCGACGAGGCCCACACCGCGTACCTCAGGGGCGTGTTCTGGCGACGCCAGGGCGATCTCGCCCAGGCCGAGACCCACTTGGCCAACGCCCTGGCGGCCGAGCCCGACCATGAGCTGGCGCGGGCCGAGTTGGCCGAAGTGTGCGAGGAACAATGGCAGCTCGGCCGCGCGCTACGCGAGTACGTCGAGTTGGAGGTCCGCTCGGGCGGAAGCGACGTCGCCAGGCTGGGAATGGCGCGTGTCCTGCGGAAGATGGGGCGGCTTGACGAGGGGAAAAACCTGCTTGCCCCCCTCATCGAGCGATGGCCCGGCGAGCCATCCGTTCAAATCGAGTCCGCCCGAATCGCACTGGCCGAGGGCCGTTACGGCGAGGCGGCCGACGAGTTCCAGCAGGTCGCGCCGGTGCAAGACGGCCCCTCGCCGGTCCTGACAGCCCTGGCCACCGCGCTGGCTTTGGCCGGAAGGCAAGCCGAGGCCCAGCCGCTATTGGCTCGGGCCGCCGACCTGCACGAGCGGAGCGGCTGGATACTCGACCTGCGGTTCCGGCTGGCAAACCACCCGAACGACTCGGCGCTCGCGGAGGAACTGCAACGGGTCTGGCAGTCGCCGGCTGCCAACACGACCGCCAAAGGCGGTCTGCGACACCGCCCAGCGGAACTTTACGCACTCCACTGCCAGTCGTGCCACGGGGCCAACGGCGACGGCCAAGGGCTTGCCGCACGCAACCTGTTTCCCCGGCCGCGCGATTTCGGCACGGGCAAGATGCTGCTGGTCAGCACGCGCAATGGGGTCCCCACCCTCGAGGACATCCAAAAGGTGCTCGCCAACGGGATGCCCGGCACGGCCATGATGGCCTTCGGGACGTTGCCCGAATCCGATCGCACGCTGCTGGCCCAGGAAGTGCTGCGCCTCCAGCGGAACGGCGTTCGGGAGCGGCTTGCCAAATCGCTCCGCGCGCTGGACGAGGAGATCTCGGATGCCGACATTCGCCAGGCTATCGACCTGTGTACCACTGCCGGCGAACCTGTCTTCGTTCCCGCGGTCTGGCCCCAGGGAACCGCAGCCCGCGCGCGAGGCCGGGAAGCCTATCTGGCCCTGGGATGCGCCAAATGCCACGGCGACGACGGCACCGGGGCGCCCGACGAGCCCTTGTTCGACGAGCAAGGCGAACCCGCGCGGGCGCGCGACCTCGTCCACGAGCCGTTCAAGGGAGGCCGCGAGCCTGAATCGAGCTATCGCCGGATTGCGGCAGGGATGCCGGGAACAAGTCACCCCGCGGCCCTCGACGCGCCCCAGGCGCAATTGGCCGAACTGGTGGACTACGTCCGGTCGTTGGCTCGCGAGCCGTCCGTTACGCTGACCAACCACCAGCGGCGCGACTGGGCCACTGCCAGGACGTACGCCGCGGGGCTTCTGTCGCTGCAATCCAAGACGCCATAACCTCGGTTGACGCCGATTCGGGCAATCTGTGGGAAGTCCAGGCGCGGCTGGTGGCCCTCTGGCCGAGTTACATCCCCGAGAGGGGAACGGATATCCATCCGTGGCGTGGTATTGCGTCGATTGAAAATTCCGGACAAATCGACGCTTGACAACTGTTGCTTTGCTTGTCGCTCCGTGGTACAAAATGCGTAGTACATCGACTGAGCCGTTCGGCGACTATTCGCGGGTGGTGGTCTGCTGCCCATTGTGTGTTGGACTATTCAGCGCGACCTTTGCCAGGAGTAGCCTTTTACTCTCTTGTTCCCCTCATGACCCCCTGTTGGGAGGAGTGCGCGTATGTCCGTGCTCAGGCGGTGGCGGGCGTTTACGCTCGTCGAGTTGTTGGTGGTGATTGCCATTATTGGCATTCTCATCGCCTTGTTGCTCCCTGCCGTGCAAGCCGCCCGCGAGGCGGCACGCCGGTCGCAGTGCTCGAACAATCTCAAGCAGTTCGGGTTGGCACTGCACAACTACCACGACGTGTCCAAGGTGTTCGCGCCGGCTGGACAGAACTGGGGCTACCCGTACATCAGTTGGCAAGTTCGCGTCATGCCCTACGCCGAGCAGTCCGCGCCGTACAACGCGGTCAAGTCGTGGGGCGATAACCAGGTGCGGACCATTGCCGAATCGGATGAAGGAAACACCCGGTGGGCCGAGGCACCCGTCGGGCCCGGCGGGCAGCGCGCCCGCCAGTCGATCCAGGCCCCGTACACGCGCTGCCCCTCCGACGGCGCCGGCAACCTCGAACGCGACGGCAACTGGATGTCGACCAACTACAGCGGTTCGCTCGGCTCGCAACGCACGCCCTCCAACGACAGCAACTGCCAGCCCTACCTGAACCAGGCAGGCGCGGGCGTGAACTACGAAGATCCGGGTGGAAGCGCCGACCACGGCAACACGTGCAGCAAGACGACCCTGTCGGGCATGTTCAGCCGGTTGATCGGTGCCAGCGCCCAGGGCAGCCCACGCGGCTACTGCGGCGAGGCCGTCGGCATCGCCGACGTGACCGATGGCACCTCGAACACCATCTTCGTCGGCGAGATCCTGCCCGAGTGCAATGACCACACGGCGGGCTGGTGGCATTACAACGGCATGGGCAACGCCCACGCCTCGACCTCCGTACCGATCAACGAGATGACGACCTGCACGAACGCGTCGTCCCGCGTCACCTTCCCGAACTGCCGGGCCCAGTCGAACTGGAACCTCTCGTGGGGCTTCCGTTCGAAGCACCCGGGCGGTGCGCAGTTCTTACTGGTCGATGGCAGCGCCCGGTTCCTGTCCGAAACGATCGACTACCGGACCTACCAACGACTGGGCGGACGTCATCGTCCGGCCGATGGTCGTCCGTTGGCCACGCTGCCGACGGACGACCATCGGCGGTCTTGAGTTGTCCGGCGCCGGCGGTTCCAGACCGCGCCATGGCGTTCTTGTGCGTAGCAACGTGATTTCGAAACCGGGAATCGAACGAACCAGGATGTCTCATTGCGGGAGGACCCAAGTGGTGTTGCGTTCATTCTTCCACATGGTCGTAGCGGCTGCGGTGTGCGTGGGGCTTGTGGGGTGCGGGGGCGGAGCGGGCAAGGGCCTGAACCCCGTCAAAGGCAAGATCACCTACAAGGGCGCCCCCGTCGCCGGCGCCACCGTGACCTTTGCCCCCAGCGGCGGACAAGGACAGTCGGCCATCGGCATGACCAACGACGCCGGCGAATACACGCTGAGCACGGGCACGTTGCCCGGTGCGGCCGAGGGGCACTACAAAGTACTCGTCTCGAAGTACGAAAAGACGGCCAAATCGGAGATGTCCCCCGACGACATGCGCAAGATGCAGATGGCGAAGGAGAAAATCGAGGCCAAGAGCGAAATCCCCGCCAAGTACGGCGCCCCGCCCACAACCGACCTCGAAGCCACGGTCACCAAAGACGCCTCGAAAAACGTCTTCAACTTCGACCTGAAGGACTGAGGACCCTGGCGAATGCCTGAACCCGAGGCCTCGGCCAGCCCTCGGCGCGCATGGCGCGGGCTTTGGTGGGGGGTCGTTGCCCTGGGCGCGGTCGCGGCGCTGGCGGCATTCGGATGGCCGTGGGCCCGGGTCACCCGGCTTCTGACCGCCTCGCGCCAGGTGCTGCGCGCGGGCGATCCGGCCACGGCCCTCGACCTGCTCCAGACCGCCCAGCGCATCCAGCCGCGCCGGCCCGAGGTGCAATACCTGCTGGCCGTCGCCTCCCGCCGGGCCGGACGCCTCGACCGCTTTGAATCGCACCTCGGGCAGGCCGAAGCGCTCGGGTGGACTCTTGAGGAGATCGCGCGCCAGCGCGCCTTGGCTGCCGCGCAGTCGGGCGATGTCGCCGCGGTCCAGCAGCCCTTGACCGAGGCCATCGAGCAAGGTGCTCCAGACGACGTCGCCGAGGAAATCTACGAGGCCTTCGCCAAAGGCCACCTGGCCGCCTACCGCCTGCGCGAGGCATGGATTTGCCTCGACGCATGGCTCCAGTGGAAGCCCCAAGCGCCCCAGGCCCGGCTGATGCGCGCCTACCTCTACGAGCAGATGAACAACTGGCGGGCCGCGGCCGACGACTACCAGGCCGCCTTGGAGCAGTTGCCCGACTCGGGCGAGGCCCGCGTCAAACTCGCCCGGGCCTTGCTCACGCAGAACCTCGTGGAAGAAGCCCGGTCGCACTATCGTGCGCGCTTGGAGGTTGCGCCGGACGACCCGGACGCCCTCGTGGGGTTGGTCCGATGCGAGTCGAAGCTTGGACAGGCTCAGGCCGTTCGGCAGGCCGTCGAGGCCGCGCTGGCCGCCGACCTTTCGCCGTACGCGCGCGGCATCGTCCTGGGCGAATGGGGGCGTCTGTTGCTGGCCGACGGCAAGACCGACGAGGCCCTGGCCGTGCTCGAACAGGCAGCGGTTCTCGCCCCCGGAGAAACGCAAGTCCACGCGGCGCTGGCCACGGCGCTGGCCCGCGCCGGCCAGCCCGAGCGATCCAAGCGACACCAACAACGGGCGCGCCAGATCCGCGAAGAGTACGACCGCATCACGGAAATCGGCCGAAAGCTCGTCGAACGGCCCGACGACGCCGACCTCCGGTACCAGACGGGCGAGATCCTGATGCGCCAGGGCTTGCGCGACGAGGGGGTTCGGTGGCTTCGTTCCGCCCTGGTCTGCGACCCCCATCACCGGAAGACCCACGCGGCCTTGGCCCAATACTACGCCGAAATCGGCGACCACGAGCGGGCCGCCGAGCATCGCCTGGAGGCCGCCGGG
>JANLFZ010000136.1:7085-13293 GCA_024653385.1 Thermoguttaceae bacterium
ACATGCCCAAGTCGCAATCGGCCACCAAGTGAACTCCGGGCGGCGGTTTCTCGACCGCAGCTCGGCGACGGTGTTGCGCCCAGGCCCCAGGCCGCTTGCCGTCCCCGATCCTCTCGTCTACCATCGTGGGAGTCTCTTGCACGGTCTCAAGAGACTGCGGCAGCGTCGAGACCAGATACGGGACATCCTCCATGAGCCGACTGTATTGCACGACGTGGTTCGTCCTGATGGTTCAGGCCGCGGTCGCGGACGACGCGTTGCGGCCGTTTCCGGTCGATTGGTCGAGTCCGGCCGATTCGCCGGCCAGCGTCGCGTTCCTCTTGGATGCCCCGGCGGGGAAGGACGGTTTCGTTCGCGTCGCCGGCGGGCACTTGGTGCGGCCGTCGGGCGAGCGGTTCCGCATTTGGGGCGTGAACATCACGGGCCGCGCCACGGTGCCCACCAAGGAGGCCGCCCCGCTTGTGGCCGCCCATCTGGCGCGGTGCGGTGTGAATTGCGTGCGGTTCCATTTTCTCGACCGGCCCGCTCCGCAGGGCCTCCTCGACGCGAGTCGCGACGACACCCGCGCGCTCGACCCCGGCCAGCTCGACCGCTTCGACTTCTTCGTCGCCGCGCTAAAGGAACGGGGCATCTACACCAACCTCAATTTGAACGTGGGCCGAACCTACAAGGCGGGCGACGGCGTGCGCGACCACGAACTCTTGGGATTTGCCAAGGGGCTTACCTACTTCCATCCGCGGCTGTTGGAACTCCAGCGCGAATACGCCCGGCAACTGCTCACGCACCGCAATGCCTACACGAATCACGAGTACCGGCACGAGCCCGCCGTGGCCATCGTCGAACTGGTCAACGAGAACTCGATCGTCGAGTCGTGGTTCGCGGGCCGGCTGTTGGGCAAGAACACGCAGAAAAACCCGGGCACGTGGACCGACATCCCGGCGAGCTACGAGCGCGAACTGACGGTTCTTTACAACCGGTGGCTCGCCGAGCGGCTCTCGGCCGACGCGCTGGCCAAGCTGCGCGCGGCCTGCGGCGTGGCCGAGGGCGCTCCCATCCCGCGGCTGCGCCCCGACCAGTTCGCCTCGGCTCCCAAGGTGCAGTTCCACACCGAGGCCGCGTTCTACATGGATCTCGAGCGACGGTACTTCGACGACATGGCTCGCCTGCTCCGCGACGAGTTGGGCGTCCGGTCACTGATCGTCGGCACGAGCGACCACAACCACGGCAAGTCGGGCTACCCGCTGGTCTCGTCGCTGGTGCGGCTGGACGTGGTCGACGGGCACGTCTACTGGCAGCATCCGCGCTATCTGACCGATCCGGCGACAGGCCGGCGCGCGGGGTTCGATATCCCCAACACGCCGATGGTCAACGATCCGGCCCGATCGACCCCGGTGCAGCTTTCGCGCACCGCGGTGGCCGGCAAGCCGTACACGGTCTCGGAGGTCAACCACCCGTTCCCCCACGAGTACGCCTGCGAGGGCATTCCGATTCTGGCGGCCTACGCGGCGTTGCACGACTGGGACGGCCTGTTCTGGTACACCCTGGCCCACGAGCACCTGGTGGGCGAGCCGCCCCGGGCGATCGGCCATTTCGACCTCGGGCCGGATCCGGTGAAGATGACCCAGATTGCCGCGGGGGCCTTGCTGTTCGCCCGGCCCGACGTGCGCCCGGCCACGCGCACGGTCCGGCGCACCTATAGCGCCGAACAGGTGATCGAAAGCCTTCGCTTGCCGTGGTCGGCAGGGCCGTACTTCACGCCGGGCTTTCCGAACACGCTGGCGCTGGTCCACGCCACGCGCATCGAGTCACTCGACGGCCCGCCCACCGGACCCTTCGAAAGCGCCCCGAGCGAGCCGATCGTGTCCGACACGGGCGAGATCCGCTGGTCGGGCGCGGCGGCCAAGCGCGGGATGGTGTCGATCGACACGCCCCGCTCGCAAGCCCTGGTCGGCTTCTGCAAGGACGGCCCCGCCGCGACGAAGCACCTCGCGGTGCGGGTCGAGAACCGCTTCTGCGCCGTGACGCTTGGCACGCTGGACAATCGCCCCATCGCCCAGTCGAGCAAGTTGCTGTTGACCGCCACGGCCCGCGTGGCCAACTCGGGCCAGACGTGGAACGAGAAGCGAACGAGCCTCACGAAATGGGGCACTCCGCCGCCGTGCATCGAGCCGGTCACCGGCACGGTCGTGTTGCGCGGATTGGAAAAAGCCGATCGGGTAACCGCGCAGCCCCTGGACGGAACGGGCCGGCCGCTGGGCCGGCCTCTTGCGGCCGAGAAGGCCGGCGGCGACTGGACCCTCACGGTCGGCGACCCGGCGACCACCTGGTACCTGGTGTCCGTCGTCCGATGAATGCATCCCCCCAACCCACTCGACCCCCACGTCGCTGGAGGCGGCGCATGCTTTGGGCGCTCGGCGGCGGCACGCTCTTGATCGGAGTGCTGGCGGCGCTCGGCTGGTGGCACATGATCCGTATGCCGGGCACAAGCCACCGGGGCGAACTACCTCCGGCCGACGAGGCGCTTGGGGCGCTGGCCGACGAACTGCGTGCCGACGTCGCGGCGCTGGCCGGCAAGATCGGCCAGCGTCACACAATCGCCGCGCGCCAACGGTTCTGCGATGCCGCCGAGTGGATCGAGACCGAACTGGCCCGCATCGGCTACCCGGTCGAGGTGCAGGAATACACCGTCCTGGGGCTGCCGTGCTGGAACTTTGCGGTCGAGGTCCGTGGGGCCTCGCTTCCCGACGAAATCGTCGTGACCGGCGCGCACTACGACTCGGCGATGAACACGCCCGGGGCCGACGACAACGCCAGCGGCGTGGCAGCCCTGCTGGCCCTGGCGCGCCGGTTCTTTCGGCGGCCCGCCGACCGCACGCTACGGTTCGTGGCGTTCGCCAACGAGGAGGCGCCCCATTTCCGAACGGACAAGATGGGCTCGCGGGTCTACGCCCGCGCCTGCCGCAAGCAGCACGAGCGCATCGCGGCGATGCTCAGCCTCGAAACGATCGGCTTCTACGACGACGCCCCCAACAGCCAGCGCTACCCGGCGCCGTTCAGCCTGTTCTATCCCTCGGCCGGGAACTTCGTCGCGTTCGTGGGGAACACGGGCTCGGCCGATCTGGTGCGGCGCTCGGTGGCGGCGTTCCGGCGGCACGAGCCCTTCCCGAGCGAGGGCGCGGCCCTGCCCGGTATGGTTCGCGGCGTGGGTTTTTCGGACCATTGGGCATTCTGGCAAGAGGGCTACCCCGCGGTCATGGTCACCGACACCGCCATGTTCCGCTATCCGCACTACCATGAGCCGACGGACACGCCCGATCGGATCGACTACGATCGCCTGGCCCGGGTCGTGCGCGGATTGGAGCAGGTCGTGCTGGCCCTGGCGACAAGAGACGACGCGCAATCGCCGTAGATCCGCGCGGTGTTCGCCCAGGCGAAACGATCAGAGGCCGTCCGGATTGAACACGCCCACCAGTCCCGCCCCCTTGCCATCGGGCGTCATGATATGGCGGAAGATCTGGTAGTCCATGTCGGCACGCAGCGGGACCACGTGTCCGTCGCAGAACGCGGCCATCGCGACGCCGGGATGCCGGGACGAGGGATGCGCCAAGGCCGTCGAGGGGTTCTCGTAGTCCTGGGCCACGTCGAGATTGGCGTTGATGGCCAGGCTCGCAATGGCCGGCGCGGCGGACCCGTTCGTTGCGCCGTCCCAAACCATGCCCACGTCGCCCTCCGAAATCGCCCGGCGCGCGTCGTGCCGCACGGCCACAGGGTCATTGGGCAGGCCCGAAACGACGTTCGACGTGGGTATGTAGCTGGTTGCATGCACGTTTTCGGCAAACATCAAGGTATTGCTGGTCCCATCGCGCATCTCGATGCGGTTCAACGACATCTTCACTTTGGGGCCTGAATACCACGACTGGTGATTGAAGAAGACGCCGGCCTTCGGGCCATCCGGCACGCCGCCCGCGCCGGGGCCCGTGCCTCCCGAGCCGTCGGCGACCCCGGTATTCGCGACGTAGGCCAACGGAGTGCGCGACAAGCCCTGGTCGCGTGGATCGCTTGGACAGGTGAGAAACGGCAAGTTGACACGCAAGTCGTAATAGCTACCCTTGCTGGCCAGTTGCGGATCGCTCCACTGCACCCAGAGATCATTCCGCTCAAGTTGGGGCAATAGCAGCACAACCCAGGTCACATCGACAAACCACTCGCCTTGGGGCGTGCCCGTATAGGGCAGGGTCATCGGCGCATCGTCAGGCATCGGCAGCGCGATCGACGCCTGGTGGAGCAGCTTGACATACGGGGGCAGCTCGCGCCTCGCCGACTCGAAATTCATCGCGGCCGTGCTCACTTGTTTCAGGTTGTTCGCGCATTGGGTGCGTCGTCCGGCCTAGCGCGAGTTCTGCACGGCCGGCAGCAATAAGGCCATCAACATCCCGATGATGGTGATCACCACCAGGAGTTCGACCAGAGTGAACCCCTTTCTGGAACAGATGAAGGGCCATGCCTCTTCCGGAAGAACCTGGCTGAAGTTCGGCGTCGGCTGAGACATCAACTACCCCTTGTCGGTGGCAGGCAACAGGGACGCTCTTTGAAAAGGACCGATCCTCGGGGCAGCCCGATTGCGCCGCCGGTGGTCGGATCGTAGCTCCCTCCATCTACTTAATGTCGCGAGAAGCGACTTCGTGTAAAGGCCGACCGGAATTCCGCGGCTGAACCGGCCAGAATGCTACTATTTGGGGGTGTGTTCTGACCCATCCGAGGCATTTCGCGACTTGCCGATCGGCACAGTCCCAGGCTTGTGGTGTTGGTCGGACGTCGTGTACAACATCGCTGGGAACCAAGGGGGGTGGCCAACCGGCGAGGCGGTCGCCTCTTGTCACGGCCTTCGCGTGGTTCCGGGCCGAGCCCACGAGGCGGCCGGAGCGGCGAGCCAAGACCCAAAAGGGCGACCACCTGACCCGTGCCGGCTGTCCGTGGATACGGAATAAGGGGATGACGATGGCGCGCCACCATTGGCAGCGTGCGGCGGCTCTGCTGATGATCGTTGCACTGGGTTGCACTCGGCAGGCCGGAGAGTCGCCTTCCCGAGTTGCCGGGCAAGAGACTGCCGAGGCATCGGCCGATCCCGTCGCGGCGAAGCACGATCGCTTGGACGAGGCAAGGTGCCAGGCTCGGCCGCGTGGGCCGGTGCGCGAGGCGGCCGTGGCGGGCTTGTTCTATCCGGCACAGCGCGAGCGATTGCTCAAGCAGGTCGACGACCTGTTGGCCCAGGCCAAGCCGGCCGGCATTGGGGGCCGTTTGCGGGCGCTGGTGGCGCCGCACGCGGGATACGAGTATTCGGGCCCGACCGCGGCAATCGCCTACCGGCAATTGGCGGGCCTGGACGTGCGCACGGTCGTGGTCATGGCCCCCAGCCACGGTGCGGTGTTTCGAGGGGTGTTCGTTCCCGAGGCGGCCGCCTACGAGACGCCGCTGGGTCGGATCGGCGTGGCGGTCCTTGCCGACGACCTGGCGGCACACGCGCCCTTTACGGCCCGGCCCCAAGCCCAGGTGGCGCGGCCGGGCTGGGCCCGGCAGTCGCCGCGTCCCGTGCCGCCCGAAGGGGCCGAGACGCCCGACACTTGGGAACATTCGCTGGAGGTCCAACTGCCCTTCCTCCAGCGTGTTGGCGCCAAGTGGACACTGGTGCCCTTGCTCTTCGGCGATGCCGATGCCAAAGAGGTCGCAACGACCTTGGCGGAACACCTCGACGAAACGACGTTCGTGGTGGCCAGCTCCGACCTGAGCCACTACCTGCCTGAGGACGAGGCGAAAAAGCTCGACCAGGCGTGCATCGAGGCCATCTGCCGGCTGGATGCCGACGCGATCCGCCCCGAGCAGGCCTGCGGCAGGCTTCCGGTTCGCACCTTGATCCACCTGGCCCGGCGCCAGGGCTGGAAAGCGAAGCTCTTGGATTACCGGACCAGCGGCGACGCCACGGGCGACCGGTCGGCCGTGGTGGGTTACGCGGCGGTCGCGTTTTTCGAGCCTTCGGACAGGCACGAGGCAGGGCCTCGCGGCGAGGCCAACGAGGCCGGTCCGGCGTCCCGCACCCTTTCGCCCGACGAGCGCGACTTCCTGCTTCGGCTGGCGCGCAAGACGGTCGAGGCGGCGGCGCGCGGCCGGCCGATCGAGCGGCCCGAGCCGCGCGGCCTGTCGCCGGCGCTGG
>JANLFZ010000137.1:0-12286 GCA_024653385.1 Thermoguttaceae bacterium
GAAGGCATCTTGTCCCCGTTGACCTTCAGCCGCTCCTGAAGGTCAACGGGGACAAGATGCCTTCCGACCTCGAGGAAAGCGGCAATACGGTCTCGTCGACGATCCCCATCCTGATGCACAACCTGCGCCGCGCGGGACGGCTGCGTCCCGGCATGCGCACGCTGATGATCGGCTTCGGGGTGGGACTCTCTTGGGCGGGCTGCGCGTGGACCGAAACCTGGTGCGGCCGCTCGGCCTGCTGACGTCGGCCCGCAGCCGCCGCCAGTAGCCTGGGGGCTTGGTGGCTTGCCGGTTCCGCAGGTAGAACTCGTCCTCGCCCTCGGGCAGGTACGGCTCAGGAATGAAATTGCGGCCGAGCCGGGCGATCGGAAGGACGCGTACCTCGCTCATGGTCGTTTCTCGAGCAGTCCGCTCTTGCGCATCCATGCCTCGCAGAGCCGGGGCCAGCCCGAGCTGGGGTGCTCCGAGGGCCGCAGCCCGAAGCCGTGGCCGCCCGAGGCGAACACGTGCAGCTCGGCCGGCACGCCGGCCTGCTTAAGGGCCAGGTACGTGCGAATGCTGTTTTCGGGGCTGATGCGGTCGTCGCCGGCATGGGCGAAGAACACGGGCGGAGTCTTGGGGCCCACGCGGATCTCGGGAGCAAGGCCCTCGCCCGCGGTCAGGTAGGCCGGATAGACAAGCACCGCGAAGTCGGGCCGGCAACTCGCCTTGTCGGCCTCGTCCACTGGCTCGTACTGCCGCTGGTCGAAGTTCGTCGCCGTGGCCGCGGCGAGGTGCCCGCCGGCCGAGAACCCGAGAATCCCGATGCGGTTCGGGTCGAGTTTCCACGCGGCGGCCTTCGACCGCACCAGGCTCACGGCGCGCTGGGCGTCTTGGAGCGGGGCGAGGTGGCGGGGCTGGTCTTTGCGGGCCGGCACGCGGTACTTCAGCACGATGCCCGTCACGCCAATCGAGTTGAGCCACGCCGCCACCTCGGTCCCCTCGAGGTCCATCGCCAGAATGCTGTATCCGCCGCCCGGGCAAATGACCACCGAGGCACCCGTGTCCTTCGCGGCATCCGGGCGGTACACGGCCAACGTGGGCCGCGAGACGTTCGTCAGGCGCTGCACGGGTCGGGGGCCGGGCTTGTCGGCCAGGTAGTGCTCTTTGCCCACCTCGCCCTTCTCGCCCGGCACGGCGCCCGGCCAGACTTCCAGGGTGAGCGCGGGCTCCGCGGCCTGGACGCCCAAGGCGGCGAGGAAGGCGAGCACGAACAGAAGCGCCACGGCGTGCAGCGACGATCGAATCACGGTCGAGTTCTCCAGCAGCAGGGATCAGGAGTGGTCGCGAGACTGCACTGATGGTAGACCGGGTGGTCGCGGACGGCAAGGTGTCCTGACGAACCCCGCGCCACGAGTTGCGACCGCTCGGGGTGGTTTCCCTTCCGCGGCGTGCCGTGTACACTCTCCTGACGTGGCACGGGTTGGCGATCCGTCCCACGATCTGGCCCCGGGGCACGCATTGGCCAACGAGGTGTGCCGTGGCGCAGGCCGAGCAAAGCGATTCGTTTCCGGGACCCTTCCGGCTGGATCGGCTCGGCGACCTGGGCCCGGTCCGCCGCGCGCTCCAGCGCGCGGGATACACCGAGACGGCGGTCTCGGAGACGGTGCTCGCCGATCGCGAAGGCCGGCCCTTGGACACGGCCACCTTGACGCGCCGGACGCAATCGCCTTCGCCGTTTCACACGCTCTTGCGGCTGTTCGCGCTGGGCATGGCCGTGCCCGAGCCGGCGGCGCGCGAAGCCCTCGCTCCGGCCGATCTCGACGAGCTTTGCGCCATCGGCCTCTTGGAGCGCCGCGACGAGGGCGTGCGGGCGGCGACGGCCCTCATGCCCAGCGACGACTTCTACCTGGCGCGCGAGTTCTGGCCCGACTTCACGGGGCGTCCCAGGGCTCCGGACTACGTCTTGGAGGTCGGCCCGGCCACGCGGGCGGCAGCGTGTCTTACGGTTCGCCGCCAAGGCGAGACGGCCCTCGATCTGGGCACGGGAAACGGCTACCTAGCCCTGACGGCCGCGCGCCACGCGGCGCGGGTGATCGGCACCGACATCAACCTTAGGGCATTGAACTTCGCGGCCTTCAACGCGCGGCTCAACGACTTGCCCGCAGTCGAGTTCCGAGCGGGGAGCCTCTTCGAGCCCGTGGCCGACGAGCGGTTCGACCTGATCGTGGCCAACCCGCCGTTCGTCATTTCGCCCCGGTCGACGTTCGAGTACCGCGACAGCGGCATGCCGGGCGACTCGCTCGTCGAGCAAGTCGTGCGGCAGGCTCCGAGTCTGCTCCGCGACGACGGCTATGCCACGGTCCTGATGAACTGGCATCACCGGTCGCCCGACGATTGGGCCCAGCGCCCTGCCCAGTGGCTCGCGTCGTCGGGCTGCGACGCCTGGCTTTTGGGGTTCGAGAGCTACGACCCGATCCAGTACGCGGCATCGTGGCTCCGCCCCGAGTATGCCGATCAGCCCGAGCGCTACGCCCGCGCGATGGACGACTGGCTTGCCTACCTCGACCGGCTCGGGGCCGGGAGAATCAGCTTTGGGGCCGTGGTCCTGCGACGCCGGGCAGGACGCAACTGGTTCCGGGCCGACCCGCTTGCGGCGGGAATGCCTCCTTCCGGTTGCAGCGACCAGATCCGGCGCGTGTTCGCCGCCCAGGACCTGCTCGAATCGCTCCAAAGCGACGAGGCCCTCTTGGCGCAATCGCTCCGGCTGACGCCGGAGCACCAGATGGAGCAGGTGCTCGTGGCGGAATCCGGGCGGTGGCTGGTCAAGGCCGCGCGGATCCGGCAGACGCAAGGCTATCCGTTCGAGGGAAACATCGACCGGCTGGTCGGCACGATCCTGGCCGACTGCGACGGCCGGCACCGGCTGGGCGACCTGGTGGCGGACCTGGCCAGGCAGCTTGGGGCCGACCCGGCCCAAGTCGCCCCCTCGTGCTGCCGCGTCATGCGCACCCTGCTGGCTTGGGGCTTCTTGACCGCCGCAACCTGAAACGACGGGCGCGATCCTGGGAGTGCCTGGATTCCCGAACAGGACCGTCTGCGCCGGGGTTGCACGGGCGGGGCGCGGTCATCACAATCTCGTCCAGCCGGGCGCACGGCGACCTTTCGAGCCCGCGGCTCGCACGCCGCGCCCTTGGGTTGGGCACGCAGCACTCGAGGAGCCTATCGGCCATGACCGACGAACTGTTTTCCGTGAAAGACCAGGTGGTATTGGTGTCGGGGGCCAGCCGAGGCATCGGCCGGGCCATTGCCAAGGGATTTGCCGATCGTCAGGCCAAGGTCGTCATCACCGGCCGCGTCGCCGAGACCCTGAACCAGACGGCCAAGGAGATTTGTCCCGCAGACGGTGTGGTCCGGGCCAAGGTCTGCGATGCTGCCGATCCCAAGGCACTCCGGAGACTGGCGGACGAGGTCGTTGCCGAGTTCGGCCGGATCGACACGCTGGTCAACTGCGCGGGCGTCAACAAGCGGAAGAAGATCGAAGACTACGACGAAGAGACCTACGATTACATCACGAACATCAACATTCGCGGGGCGTTCTTTCTGGCCACCGCGGTCGGGCGGCACATGATCGCGGCCGGGCGCGGCTCGGTCATCAACATCGACTCGATCAACAGCCACCGGCCTCTGAAGCGCGTCGGGCCCTACGCCATGAGCAAGGCCGCCATGAGCAGCATGACCCGCAGCATGGCCATGGAATGGGGCCCCCACGGGTGAACGCGGTGGCCCCGGGCTTTACGCTGACCGACCTGGCGCGGCCGCTCTGGAAAGACGAGAACCTCGACCGCTGGCGGCGCGAGAACACGCCGCTGGTCCGCCCCGGCGTGCCCGAGGACCGCATGGGCTACCCCGAGGACATGGTCGGGGTCTCGATCTTCCTGGCCTCGAAAGCCGCCTCGTTCATCACCGGGCAAGTGATCTACGTCGATGGCGGCACGACCTGCGGCCTATTCTGGCCCATCCAGGTCTGATACGCAGTAAGGGCTTACTCCCGCCCCGGGGGCCAGATCCGCGGATGGGGCATCGGCATGGGAACGATCCGGTGGCTCGCTTGCACCCCGTAATGGACCAGGGTGCCGCCGAGGCTCACGCCATCGCCGAACAGATCGCCGGCGCGGGTGCGGATACCCGCCCCGGTTCCCGGCGTGGCCGCGCGATCGCTGCCCGCGCGGCACACCCGCTCGAAGAACTCGATGGCCGCGCGGTGGTCGTGGCGCCACGCGGAGTCGGCGTCGCCCGAGGCAAGCACCACGCAATCGACGGCGTACGAGTCGAGGAGCTTGGGGAACAATTCGCGCGCCAGATGCTCGCTTCCGAAGCACTCGGCGCCGAGGGCCCGACCGCGATGGACGAAAATGAACCCCATCGTGCCCCGCGGAATGTTGGGTACCATGGCGCGGCGCACCTCGTCCAACCGGTTACGGACCGAGGCCGATTTCATGGCCAGCTCCAGGCTGCCCGTCGGGTTCTCGGCACGCAAGGCCGCGTTGTTTCGGGCGACTTCGGCCCAGACGGTCTGTTGGTCCGTCCCGCGTCGCAGTTCCAACTGGATCGATGGCGGCACCACGAGCTTGCCCGCCGAAAACTCCCCACCACCCTCCCATCGGTGGGCCTCGACGCAGAACACGCTCAGCTCGATGCGCTGCCCAGGCGCCACGATCACGTCCTGGCGGATGGTCCGGGTCTGCTTGCCCCCCGAGAGCACCTCGCCCGACATGATCAGCACATGCTCGTCGCGGCTGCGGTTTTCGACCAGGACCACGGGCACGCTGCCGCCGCCCTTTTCGGTGACCACGAGCGTGCCCCGGGCGAGGGCTTCGTCGAGGGTGAGCCACCGGCCGCGAAGGTCCACCTCGCGCTCGAGCAGGACCGGGTAGACGGCCAGGCCGCGATAGCCGATCGGTTCGGCGATCTCGACCCGATCCAAGTAGGCAGCCAGCTCGGGCACATGGCCGTGCGTCGGCGGGCGCTGGGCCAGGGCCATCCCGCCGTCATCGAACACCGCCAGGGCCGCCAAGACCAGGACCACCACTGCGATCGCTCTTGCCCTGCCGAGAATGCCTTGTCCGCCCATCGGCGTGCCTCCCTCGTGACGACCGTTTGCCCTTGAATTCTAGACGGGCCAGGTCGTCGAACCGTTTCAGCGCGAGAGACACCCCCCGTACTAGCTGGTCCGGTTGGTGAGGGTTTCGCCCGCCCCGGTCGCTCCCAAAGCGACCCGATTTGGTCTAGAATCCCCGTGTGCCGCAGACCACCAAACACAACGATTCCTTGGAGATGCATGCCATGCGGAGGTTTCTCTGGGCGATTGTCACCTTGAGCATCCTGGGCAGCTCGACGACTGCGGCCGAACGGCCAAACGTGGTACTGATCATTGGCGACGATCAGGCGTACGGCGATTTCGGGTTCATGAAGCACCCGGTCCTCCGCACGCCGAACCTCGATCGGCTTGCGGCCGAGGGCCTCGCATTCACCCGGGGCTACGTGCCTTCGAGCCTGTGCCGGCCCAGCCTGGCTACCATCATCACGGGCTTGTACGCGCACCAACACGGGATCACGAGCAACGATCCGCCGGCCGGGTTGGCGCGCGACGAGTCGCTCGCCCAGCGCCGCCGCCAGATCGCGCGGATCGAGGCGGCCGCCACGCTCCCCCGTTTGCTGGGCAAGCAGGGTTACGTGAGCCTTCAAACGGGCAAGTGGTGGGAAGGCGACTTCCGCCGGGGCGGCTTCACCGAGGGAATGACCCACGGCGACCCCGCGCGTGGCGGCCGGCACGGCGACGAGGGCCTGAAGATCGGCCGAACGGGGATGCAGCCGGTGTTCGACTTCATCGATCGGGCCGGCGACCGCCCCTTCTTCGTCTGGTATGCGCCCATGTTGCCGCACCAGCCGCACAATCCGCCCGAGCGCCTGCTGGCCAAGTACCGCGACAAGACCCCCTCGCTTCACGTGGCCAAGTACTGGGCCATGTGCGAGTGGTTCGACGAGACGTGCGGCCAGTTGCTCGACTTCCTCGATCGGAAGAACCTGTCCCGCCGGACGCTCGTCGTCTTCCTGGTCGACAACGGCTGGATCCAGGATCCCAAGGCCGACCGCTTTGCCCCCAAGTCGAAGCGATCGCCCTACGAGGGCGGGCTGCGCACGCCGATTCTGGTGCGCTGGCCCGGGCACATCGCCCCGCAGCGGGACGAGACCACGCTGGTGCTGAGCATCGACCTGGTGCCGACGATTCTGGCGGCTTGCGGCATCGAGCCGCCCAAGGCGTGCCAGGGCATCAACCTTCTCGACCGCCGGCGATTGGCCCAGCGCAAGATCGTCTTCGGCGAGACGTTCTCCCACAACGCCGTCGACATCGACCGGCCGGCCTCCAGTCTCGAGTACCGCTGGTGTACCGATGGGCGATGGAAACTGATCGTGCCGGGCGGTGCGGCGGGCAAGGAATCGTCCCAACCGCCGGTGGTGGAACTCTACGACTTGGCCGCCGATCCTCGGGAGGACTCGAATCTGGCGGCGACCCAGCCGGAGCAAGTCCAGCGGCTTCGAGCCGCCCTCGACGCCTGGTGGCCCGGACAATAGGCGTCCGGCCAACCCTAACCGTCCCCGGGGACTGTCCACTTCGGGCGTGGAGAGGACGGCGCGGCGGCGGGTTGACATCGCAAGCCCGCGTGCGACAATGGCGTCGTCGCTCCGAACCCAACCCGTGGAGGACGTGCCGTGACCGCGCCGCGACTGTCTCGCCGGCAACTCGTGATGGCCTCGTTGGGAGCCTTGGCCGCCCCTGGTCTGTTGGCGGCGGGCGAGGCGGCTGGCCCGAAGGAAGTGCCGTGGCTCGACGAGGTCCAGCGCCTTCCCGAGAGCCTGCCGGCCGACGCCCCGCGCCTGGCCCCGCTCTTGGTCGATGCGCAGGACCGCCCGATCGCCGATCTGGCCGGTTGGCTCCGGAAGCGCCAGGCGATTCGGCAGGCGTGGCTGGATTTTCTCAAGCCGCTGCGGATCCAACGCAAGGAGCCGCCGGTTCTCGAGGTGCTCGAGGAAGACCGGCCCGAGGGAGTCTCGCGCCAGCTCGTGCGCTACGAGGCCGAGCCGGGCGTGCCGACCGAGGCGTACCTCTTGCGTCCCGCGGCCGCGGGCAAGCGGCGGCCCGGCGCCGTCGTGTTCCATCCGACCGTCACCGCCTCGATCCGCGAGCCGGCGGGCGTCGAGGGGCGCGCGAACATGGCGATCGGGTTGAACCTCGCCCGGCGCGGCTGGGTCGCCTTCTGCCCGCGCAACTTCCTTTGGCGCGACAACCGGAACCTCGACATCCGCGCCGAACTGCCGCGGTTTCGTGCCCGGCATCCCGACGCGACCGGCATGGCCAAAATGCTCTACGATGCGATCACCGCGGTGGACATCCTCGCCACGCTACCCGACGTGGATCCCGGGCGGTTGGGGGCGGTCGGGCATTCGCTCGGCGCCAAGGAAGTCCTCTACCTGGCCGCCTTCGATGAACGGATCCGCGTCTCGGCGAGCAGCGAAGGGGGCGTGGGCACCCGGTTCTCGAACTGGAACGACCCGTGGTACCTCGGCGAGGCGATCACCAAGCCCGAGTTCACCCGGGAACACCACGAACTGATGGCCCTGGTCGCGCCGAGGGCCTTTTTGCTGTTGGGCGGTGATTCGGCCGACGGCGAAAAGAGCTGGCCGTTCGTCGGCGCGGTCCTGCCGGTGTACCGGTTGTTCGGCGGTCCGGCGCGGGTGGGGTTGTTCAACCACAAGAAAGGCCACAGCCTGCCCCCCGAGGCCGAACAACGGCTGTACGAGTGGTTCGAGGCGTACGGGTAGAAGATATCGAGTCCCCGTGGGGTGGGCATCGCCCACCCTTGATTCTACCGAGTGCCGCCGATACGGGCGCGGCGGGCCACGCGGAGCTGGGCACGGGCCTGCACCACCGCCCGCTCGCGCACGGCCATGGCCTCGGGCGAGTGCGCCACGCGCTCGCGGGCCGCGTCGAGAAGCTCCTTCGAGACCGCCTCGTCGAGTTCCTCGGCCGGCACGGCACGGCCCGTGAGCACCGAGACCACGTTCCCCATGACCTCGACGAACCCGCCCTCGACGTAGTACCGCTCGACGCGCCCATCCTGGCCGGTGATGCGCAACTCGCCGAAGCCCAGCCGGCCGATCAAAGGAATCCGGCCCGGCGCGATCCCGATCTCGCCGTCGAACAGCGGAAGGGCCACGAACGAGGCGGGCTCATCGCGGGCGGTCCGTTCGGGCGTGACGACGATGCAGCGAAGCTCGGACATGGCGGGGAAGAGGGATTAGGGATTGGGGATTGGGGGTTCAGGCGTCAGGAAATTGCCCGTCCTTCGTCATTCGACATTCGACATTCGTCATTCGACGTTCGTCGTTCGTCGTTCATCCTTTCATCCGCTCGGCCTGCTCGGCGGCTTGCTCGATGGGACCGACGTACATGAAGGCTTGTTCGGGCAAGTGGTCCCACTTGCCGTCGGCGATCTCTTCGAAGCTGCGGATGGTGTCGGCCAGCGGGGTGATCTCGCCCGGCTTGCCCGTGAACACCTCGGCCACCAAGAACGGCTGTGACAAGAACCGCTCCATGCGCCGCGCGCGATGGACGACCAGTTTGTCCTCCTCGCTCAGCTCGTCGACGCCGAGGATGGCGATGATGTCTTGCAGCTCGCGGTACCGCTGGAGGGTCCGCTGGACGCGGCGGGCGATGGCGTAATGCCGCTCGCCCACGTACTGCGGGTCGAGGACCCGGCTGGACGAGGCCAAGGGATCGACGGCCGGGTAGATGCCCTTCTCGCTGATCGAACGTTCGAGGTAGAGGAACGCATCGAGCTGGCCGAACGCGGTGGCCGGGGCGGGGTCGGTCGGGTCGTCGGCCGGCACGTACACCGCCTGCACCGAGGTAATGGCGCCCTTCGAGGTCGAGGCGATCCGCTCTTGGAGCGCGCCCATCTCCGTGGCCAGCGTCGGCTGGTAGCCCACGGCCGAGGGCATCCGGCCCAACAGCGCCGAGACCTCGCTCCCCGCCTGGGAGAACCGGAAGATGTTGTCGATGAACAACAGCACGTCGGCCCCGGTGGTGTCGCGGAAGTACTCGGCCATGGTCAGGGCCGACAGGGCCACGCGCAGGCGGGCCCCCGGCGGCTCGTTCATCTGGCCGAAGACCATGCAGGTCTGTTCGAGGACGCTCCGCCCGGTCTGGCCGATCTGGGCCTTCTGCATTTCGAGCCACAGGTCGTTGCCCTCGCGGGTGCGTTCCCCGACGCCGGCGAAGACCGAGTAGCCGCCGTGGCTGGAGGCGATCCGCGCGATCAGCTCGGTGAGGATGACGGTCTTGCCCAGCCCGGCCCCGCCGAACAGGCCCGCCTTGCCGCCGCGCACAAACGGCGTCAAGAGGTCGATCACCTTGATGCCCGTCTCGAAGATCTCGGTCTTCGTCGACAGTTCGGTCACCTCGGGCGCGTCGCGGTGGATGGGCCAGCGCTCGTCGGCCTGGACCGGGCCGCGGAAGTCGATCGGCTCGCCCAACAGGTTGAACACGCGGCCGAGGGTCGCCTTGCCGACGGGCACGGTCACCGGCCCGCCCGTGTCGACGCACTCCATGCCGCGGACCATGCCGTCGGTGCTGCCCAAGGCCACGCATCGCACGCGGCCGCCCCCAAGGTGCTGCTGCACCTCGCCGGTGACATTCACTTCGATGCCCTTGTGGACGCCGGCCACCTTCACGGCGTTGTAGATCGCCGGAAGCGCGGTCTCGGGGAACTCCGCGTCGAACGTCGAGCCGATCACCTGGCTCACGCGGCCGATGGTCTTCCCGTTGGAGCGGGACTGGGTTTCAGGGGTCACGGAAGTCGCCATGGGAATATGTCGTGGGTCAGTGGTCCGTAGTCGCGTGTCACAAGGCCCGGGCGAAGGCCAAGGGCTCATCCTGCATCGCTCATCGGTCATCCCTCGTCCATCAGGGCATTGGCCCCGCTGATCACCTCGAGCAGTTCCGAGGTGATCTGCGTCTGCCGGGCGCGGTTGTAGGTCATCGTCAAGGTCGAGATCATGGTATCGGCGTTCTCCGTGGCGGCCTTCATGGCCACCATGCGGGCGATCTGCTCGCTGACCGCCGCGTCGAGGAAGCACTTGAACAGGCGCATCTTGAAACTCGTCGGCACGACTTCGTCGAGGATGCTTCGGGCCGAGGGGAGGAACTCGTAGGGCGTGCCCTCGGCCTCCCCGGCTTCCTCCTCGGCGCCCTCGATCCCCGCCAGCGGCAAAAGCGTCTCGACGACCGCGTACTGCCGGCTGAGGTTCTCGAACTTCGTATAGACCACCTCGAGCTGGTCGAGTTGGTGCGTCTCGAACGCCTCGAGGTACCGGTCGGCGAGGATCTCGACCTCGCCGAAGACCGGGTTGTGCTCGAAATGGAGGTAGGTCGCGTCGGCCTGCACGCCGCGGAACCGAAACGCCGCGATGCCGCGCTTGCCCGAGACCTCGAGGCGGGCCTCGGGAACCTCGTTCTGGAGCGCCTTCCAACGGGGAGCGGCCAGGCGCATGACCGCCGCGTTGTACCCCCCGCAAAAACCGCGGTTGGCCGTCAGCGTCAACAGAATCGCCTTCAGCGGCCGGGGCCTGGGCTCCAGGAGCGGGTGGGAGACTTCCAGGCCGCTGCGGGCCAGGTGCGACACCAGGGCCGTGATCCGGCGCGTGTACGCCGTGGCCGCCGTGGCCCGGTCCATCGCGCGGCGGAATCGCGCCGTGGAAATCAGCTCCATCGTCCGCGTAATCTTGCGGATGTTGCGGATCGCTCGGCGGCGTTTGTCGAGGGCGCGGGCTTTGGCCATGGGGTCTAGGCTTCAGGTTTCGGGCTCGTGCAAAGGACCGCCATCCACGCGGACGGTCCGGGTTCTTTCGCCGTCGGTCCGGCCGATCAGGCCAGAACCGTGGCGGGGCGCTTCTTCTGGTTGTATTCCCTCTGGTACTCGCCAAGGGCGTCGCGCAAGCTCGACGCCGTCTCGTCGTCGAGGTTCTTCGTGTCGGTGATCTTCTGCCAGATCTCGCGCTTCTTCTCTCGGACATAGGCGAGCATGCCGTCGAGCCAGGGGCGAACCTCGGAGATCGGCACGGGGTCGAGGAACCCCTGGTTGCCCGCGAAAATGCTCAAGACCTGGTCGGTCACGTGCATCGGGTGGTAGAGCCCCTGCTTCAATAGCTCGGTCATGCGATAGCCGCGATCGAGCCGGGCCTGGGTGGCCGGGTCGAGGTCGGTGCCCAACTGGGCAAACGCCTCCAACTCGCGGAACGCCGCCAGGGCCAGGCGCAACCCGCCGGCCACCTCGCGGCGCTTCATGGCGGGGATCTGCGCCGCCCCGCCGACACGCGACACCGAAATGCCCACGTTCATCGCGGGCCGCTGGCCGGCAAAGAACAAATCGGGCTGAAGATAGATCTGCCCGTCGGTAATCGAAATCACGTTCGTGGGGATGTAGGCCGAGACCTCGCCCTCGAGGGTCTCGACGATCGGCAGCGCGGTCAGCGAGCCGCCGCCCAACTCGTCGCTCAGCTTGGCCGATCGCTCCAGCAGGCGGCTGTGGGCGTAGAAGATGTCGCCCGGGTAGGCCTCGCGCCCCGGCGGTCTTCGGAGCAAGAGCGAGAGCTGGCGATACGCCTGGGCCTGCTTCGAGAGATCGTCGTACACGCACAGCGTGTGCCCGCCCCGGTACATGAAGTACTCGGCCATGGCGCAGCCGGCGTAGGGGGCGATGTACTGGAGGGGCGCCGGGTCGCTGGCGCCGGCCACGACGACCGTCGTGTAATCCATCGCGCCGTGGCGGCGGAGCACGTCGATCAGGCCCGCAATGTTCGATTCCTTCTGGCCGATCGCCACGTAGAAGCACTTGACCCCGGTGCCCTTCTGGTTGATGATCGTGTCGATGCAGATCGAGGTCTTGCCGGTCTTGCGGTCGCCGATGATCAGCTCGCGCTGGCCGCGCCCGATGGGCGTCATCGCGTCGATCGCCTTGATGCCGGTCTGGAGCGGCTCCTTGACCGGCTGGCGTTGGGCGATGCCCGGCGCGGGCGATTCGACGGGCCGGCGCTCGGTGGTGACGATCGGGCCGCGCCCGTCCAGCGGATTGCCCAACGGGTCGATCACCCGGCCCAGCACCGCCTCGCCCACCGGCACGCTGAGCAACTGTCCGGTTCCCTGCACTTCATCGCCCGCCCGGATGGAAAGATAATCGCCCAGGAT
>JANLFZ010000137.1:12296-13158 GCA_024653385.1 Thermoguttaceae bacterium
CCGGCCCGTGCTGCGGACCTCGTCGCCTTCCTCGATCTTCAAGTAGTCGCCGAGGATGATCACCCCGACCGAGGTCTCTTCCAGGTTCAGGGCCAGGCCGTACACCCCGTTGGGGAATTCGACCATCTCGCCGGCCATGACGCCGGAGAGACCGTAGATGCGGGCGATGCCGTCGCCGACCTCCAGCACGCGGCCGACCTCGCGGACGTCGATCCGCGACTCGTATTGCTCGATCTCACTCCGAATAACGGAAGCGATCTCGTCGGCTTTGAATCTCATGGGCGCTCCTGTCAATCATCTGCTGCCGCAGGTTCTTCAGTTGGGTAGCGACCGAGGCGTCGTAGACCGTGTCGGCCACGCGGACCACGACCCCGCCCACCAGCGAGGGATCCACCGCCCGCTCGACCACCGGCTCGCCGTCGAGCAAGGGTCGGATCCGCTCGGCGATCCGGGTGGCCAGGTCGTCCGCGATGGGCGCGGCGGTCGACACGACGACGCGAACCCGGCCTTGGCGGCGCTCGTGCAGCTCGCGCACGGCGCGGTGGATGTGGCGCACCAGATCGAGCCGCCCGTGCCGCGACACCACCTTGAGGAAGTTCAAGAACAAGCGCGACGCTTGCGCGCCGAGCGTCCGGTCGAGCAGCCCCGCCTTCTCCTCGTGCGAGACGAGGGCCGACGCCAACACCGTCTCGAACCGTGGGAAGCGGTCCAGCACGTCGGACAGCAGGGAGTCGAACTCCTCGAGGATCTCCGGGGTGCGGCCCGCACTGTCGGCCGCATCGAGCAGCGCCTCGGCGTAGATCGCGGCGACGCGCTCGGCCCCGACCTCGGCGAAGGCCGCGCGCGCGGCGTCCGTGTCGGG
>JANLFZ010000138.1:0-1162 GCA_024653385.1 Thermoguttaceae bacterium
GTTGTGGCCAGATCCAGGCCCGCCGGATGCCGCAACTGGGCCACCGCGGCCAAGACCATGCGCTTCTCTTCCGCGCGGGTGGCCAGGGGCAGGGCCTGGGCCAAAAGCTTGACGCTCTCGGCAGCCGGGCGGGCCTTCGGAAGCGACGCCAAACGGATGAACCCGCGCAAGGCCAGCACCTTGTGCGTCTTGTTCTCCGAGGCCCGGGCGATTTCCAACAGATCGCCCAGCGGCGCGCCATCGGGCCATTCGGCCAACCCGCGGATCGCCGCATCGACCATCGCCGGCTCGGCGTCCCTGCGCGCCGCGCGCAGGGCATCGAGCGCCTTGCGCGACGGAATGCGCGCCGCCACGCGCAAGAGAATGGTCCGGATCTCGACGCCCTGCCCGCCCATCGCGGCCAGCACGCACCCGGCCGCCGCCTCAGCATCCTCGCTCCGCCGGGCCACGGCCAGGACGGCCTGCTCGGCGGCGCTACGGTCCTCGGCCTTGGCCTCGACGAGCAACCGGACCAACGCGGGAAGCGAGTCGGTCTTGGCCAGCGTTGCCAGGGCGGCCAGCGACTCGAGACGCACGGCTTTGTCGGCGTCCCGGGCCGTGTTCAACAAGAGAGGAGTCGCCTCGGCCGCGCCTCGGGCGGCCAGCACGCGGATGGCCTCGACCCGCGCGGCCGGCTGCTGGCCCGTCACCGCGGACACCAGCGCCGCGTTGGCGCCTTTGCCCGGCAGGGCGTGCAAAGCCTCGCGCGCGGCGGCTTGCGAAGGCCCCTTCTCCGCCACCGCGATGTTCAACAACAGCGGCACGGCGTCTTGGTCCCCGATCCGGCCAAGGGCTTCCAACGCGGCCAGGCGGACGTCGTCCTGATCGCTCTGGACCGCCTTGAGCACGACCGGTCGAGCCGACGGGTCGCAAACCAGGCGCAAGAGGACAGCCTGCGACTGGCTGGGCAATTTGGGCAACTCCGCGAGCACGGTCGCCCAGGTCGCGGCGTCGCCCAGGTCGCCCACCGCCTTGGCCGCCGCGGAGCCGATCTTCGGATTCGCGTCGCGCAAGGCGTTGAGGATCTCCGGCGCGGCCTTCGCCTTCTCGACCGCAAGGACGCCCCGCAAGGCCGCGGCGCGGATCACCGCGTCGCTCGATGGACCGCCGGAGATCCTCAACG
>JANLFZ010000138.1:1172-6005 GCA_024653385.1 Thermoguttaceae bacterium
TGGACCGGCGAGTTGACGGTAAACGGCCGCCGCCTCGGCCGGTTTCCCGTCGGCCGCAAGCCGTTCGGCACACCGGAGGATAGCGTGCAAACGGTACCGGCTCAAGCGGTCCGGCGTTTTCGCGGCCTGGAGGGCGGCCAGGGCCTCGGGGCCGCCGATTTGCCCCAAGGCGTAGAGCGCCGCCTCGGCCACGGTGGGGTTCGCATCACTGGCCAAGGGGGCAAGGATCGGCGTGGCTTGCCGGTCGGCCCGGGCGCCGATCGTGAGCACCACCCCCGCCTTCAGATCACCGTCAAGCTTGCCGACTGCCTCGCGCAGGACCGCGTCGACCTTCGCGCCGGGGATGCTCTGAAGGGCCAGCCGGGCGAAGTTGGCCAACTCGGGGTTGTTCAACAAGGCGCCCAGCGCCTCGGCCGACCGCTCGGAGCCCGCCTGCCGGAGCTGACGGCACACCCAGGCCTTGGCGTCGGTCGTGGCGGCGGGCGACTCGAGGATCGCCAACAGTCTGGTCTCGATCTGGCGGAGTTGCTCGGGTTTGGCCGTGCGGATCTCGGCCTCGATGGCCGCGACTGCGGTCCGCGGCTGGCCGACCTGGTACTTCATGACCTCGGCATAGGGATCGGCCGGGGCCTTGGACGCGGCCGCCACGATGGCCAACCAGACCACGACGGTTCGCAAGGGCGTGTGCAGCATGGATCGCGCTCCTGGAGAGGTATTGTCGTGAATCGCCAGGGATCGCCTCGGCGTTGCTCACTTCCACCGATGGATCCAACCCCGGGCCGGAACCGTCACGGGTTCGCCGTCGATCTTCGTTTGCGCTACTTGGTCGCCGAAATTCTCGATCACCCAACTCCCGTCGGCGAACAGATACAAGCCCACGCGGTTGGGCGCCTCGAAGCGGCGGCTCAAGGGGCTCAACAGCGGCCGGCGGATCGCGTCGCAGTCGGCCTGGGAGAGGTTCAACAGCGTCTTGGGGTTGCCCTTGACCGATAGCACCCGGACGTTCGCCCCGTCGAGCTTCACCTTGCCGGCCAGTCGCTCGGCCAGTCCGTCGGTCAGAAGCACGGGTTTTCCGGCCGCCAGGAAGGCCGAGAGCCTTGCGGGCAGTTCGGGGTCCTTCAGGGCATGGACCGAGAAGAAGGCCGCCGGCGCGTCGGCGGGGAACTCGTGGCAGGGCGCCAGCGGTACTCCCATCATGCCCACGAAGTCGAACACCCGGTCTTCGCGCCCCGGAGGACTGCTCGGCGGCTTGTACGCGGCGACGCCCACGATACGGCGCTTGGCCACCTCTTGGGCCACGTCGAACAGTTCGGGGATGTTCGCGCGCAGGGCCTCGATGTTCTTGGGCCCGGTGTGTTCCAACAGCGAGCCGTAGCAGAACAAGAGCGATTCGCGCGCGCCGCCCAGGATGGTTTGCCGGGCCTGTTCGACGTAGGTTTTCTCGGTGGTGCCGTAAGGGTCGTACCATCCGCCGCCGCATTTCGGGCCGCCGATGCCGCCCAACCAGCGCATGATGAAATACGCCTCGTACTGGACGGTGCCGCCCCAGCGGCGGTCGGCGTAATCGCGGGTTTCGGTGCCCACCCAGATGCGGTCGAAATCGGCCGTCTCGCGGACCACGTCGTAGCCGCGCTCATGGAAGCGGTCGTACCACTGCGGGTACTTGATGATCACCTTGACCTTGGGATTGACGCGCCGGGCCGGGGCGAGGATTCGCTCTCGCGACAAACGCACCAGCAGTTCGAGACGGTAGTCGTCCCACGAGTCGCTGGGCACGGGCGTGGCCCGGCCGCCGACGGTGACGGTCTTCGCCTTGCGTGCCGCGTCGCACTCGGGGCACTGGCAGTCGGTGAACCAGAAGTCGTCGATCATGATCTCGTCGAACAGGCCCGCCGTGAACTCGAAGATCTCCCGGAGCTTCTCTTGCGTGGCCTGGTCGGTGTAGCACGAGATGACGTTCCAGCCCGTCGAACGCTTGCCGACCCTGGTCGTGGTGACGCAGCCCGAGATCTCGATCCCGGCCGCGCGGAAGCGGTCGCAACCGCGCTTCAGGTTCGCGCGCGGAGCGAGGTAGCCGTCGCGAAACGTCTCGATATAGACCTTGGTGACCGCCGTGTCCTTGCACCAGGCGATGGCCGCGTCGGTCTTCTCGTCGCTCGACAGGTGGTCGCGGACCTGCTGGGCGGTCACCAGGGTCGAGAAGCGGTGGATCTCGCGCTTCGCTTGGGCGAGACCCCACAACGGCGGCGCGCTGGGCTTCGGCGATTGGCCGTGCGCGCATGCCGCGCCGACAAGGGAAATCATCAGCAGGACAGGAACCGCTCGGTTTCGCATGGGTAAGGCTCGATGGTTCGGACGGAGACATACCACCCGGTAACCGTCTTCGGGGACGGTCCCGATTTTCGCGACGACGCAGCGCGAACATGGGACCGTCCCTTCGGGCGTCGACGGCGTGGGCAAACCGAGCCGGGCGTCCTCAGCCCAGGCACTCCCACTGGATGCCCACGCGTTTGAGCGCGTAGCCCAGTTCCTTGAGGTAGTCGCCGTAGCCGGTCATCCAGTGGAAGCCAGGCATGCGCTCGGCCAGCAAGTGGCTGGGGCACTTGAACTTGATGTCGATCTGCGAGCGGCAGATGGGCAAGAGGTCGTGGGCGACGATCTCGCCCAACAGGCCCACCCAGCGCTGCGACTTGAAGTCGGGGGCGATGTTCGTCGTGATCTGACCGTTGTGCATCTCGACCTTGGGGGACGCCCCGTAGTCCGACTCGAAGTGGGTCATGATCCGCGCCGGCTCGAGATTCTTGCCGTCCATCTTACGCGGCGCGGTGCAGTGGGCCAGGGTGATGATGCTGTGGTGCGGGTAGGTGGGGTCGTTGAGGAACGTCGGCAGGCCCGAGATGCCGTTGAGCAAAATGCCCGACGGAATCACCACGAAGTCCGACTCGCAGAACGCCAGGTAGCCGTCGTCGTTTAGGGTGCTCAGGGCCAGGCACGCCGAGGTCTCGGCCAGGGGCATGATCGTGCCCATGCACCCGTTGATCGTGATCGCCCGGCACTGCGCCTTGGCCATCAACTTGCGGAAGATCTGGTCCAAGAGGAAGGCGTTCTCGACGAAGGTGAGCTTGGTCTCGAGGGTCGTGTTGGCGAGCTTGAGATACTCGGCCGCCCGCTTCTTGGCAAGCTGGACTTCGGCCTGGTCGGCCCGGGCGGCCTGAATCAGCTTGCCCAGGTCGGCATAGGGGACATTTTCGATCTGGATGTTCCAGATCTTCTTGACCAAATCGGGCACGACCTGGCCGGGCTGAGCCCACGCGCCTGCGCCGCCGATGGCGAGGATCTTGCTTCCCCGCGTGTTCTTCAGCCCGCACAGGGACCGCAGTCGCCATACCACGTCGTCGAGGCTATCGATCACGCAGTCCTCGTCGTCGATGCCCTTGACGGCCAGCACATCGGTGTGGTTGCGGAGGTAGCGCGGGCTGATGATCTCGTACCACAGGTAGAGCGGGCCCGACTTGTGCCGTATGAAGAAGATCACGTCCTTGCCGAGCTTCTCGACGCCGTGGAGGTTGCCGCCGGCGGCGTAGATCAAGAGCACGTCGGCCTTGGCGACCTCTTGGTCCTTGTCGAGTTGGCCCACCCCGCGCACCGAGGCCAGCGACAGGAACTCGACCGGGAAGTCGGCCATCGCCTTGAGTTTGTCCAACTCGGCCTTGATGCGCGGCAGTTCCGCGGCCGCGTCCTGAGGAGTCTGGATGCCGCCCCAGGCCCGCCAACTCGTCTGCGGGTGCGGTGTGTAGACGTCGTAGACAAAGACCGGCTTGACGACGATCGGCTTGCGCGGGGCCGGCAGGGGAAGGCCGGGCTCGGCCGCCGCCAGCATCGACCACGAGAGTCCACCCAAAGCGATGCCACCCATCGCCGCGGCCCCCAGGAATCCCCTTCGACTGACCCCTTCAGGTTCGGGCTGGGGCTGCGGGCAGCAAGTATGACGGTGCGGGACGGAAACTTGTCCATGTTGGTCATCGTGGTCGTGTTGGCACATAGCAGAACTCCTGACACGTCAACCGGTTCGGAGGATACGTCAGCGGTCCAATCACCATAATCGGCCCGCACGGTCCCTGCAAGCCCCCGCCCACTTCTTCCACACCGCGGCCTCGTCGAGCATCTTGATGAACACTCCGCCGATCACCGGGCGGGCCTGAAAGCCACGCATCTTCGCATCGCGGGTGAAATACCAATCGGTCAGCGGCACGCGAGGCTGGGTCTGATTGATGAACGCGTAGACCGGCCGCATCAGGGTGTCGAAGTCCTCTCGCGACTCGGCCAGCGTGGCGGTCCAGACCTGCCAGTCGGTCTTCGTGTAGTTCTCGCGGTTGTCCAACGGCAAGCCATAGCGCTCGAGCCGGGTCTTGTAAAAGGCGATCTCCTTGCGGACGATCTCCTTGGAGAAGAGGTTCAGGCCCAACAGCTTGTCCCAGACCAGGTTGTACTTCTGGCTCCACGTGCCGGGCCGGTCGAAGGCCAGCCGGTAGTGATCGCCGTCGGCGGCCAGCTTCTCCCACGCTTTGGCAAAATCCTCGGCCAGGCGGCGGTACTCGGCGGCCTGCTCCTTCTTGCCGGCCATCTCGCACAATTTCGCGAAGGAGCCCAAGGCCACGATGGCCTTCAGCGACAGGTTCGCATTGTGGGCCAGGTGCCCCGCGAAATCGTCGGTACAAAGCTGGTTCTCGGGATCGAGTCCCTTCTGCTTGAGGTACTCGGCCCAGCGCTCCAACAGCGGCCAGTACCGCTTGACGTACTCGACGTTCCCATCGAGCTGCGAGATCAAGGCGG
>JANLFZ010000138.1:6015-13126 GCA_024653385.1 Thermoguttaceae bacterium
CCTCGACCGGCATCTGGTTCTTCTCGGTCTTCTCGCCGCCGCCGTAGACCTGGCCGTTGGCCTTGGGGTACGTGCCCAGATCGTGCGGAGCGAAGGGGAACTTCCAGCGGTCCGTGGCCGCGTAGTCGAAAACCGGTGTGACCGTGGCCTTGAGCAGATCGTTGTTCAGCAAGGCGAAGATGGGGGCGGCCGGATAGAGCACGTCGACCGTGCCGATGCAACCGTTCGAGAAGTTCTCCTTCGGGAAGTACATCGGCCGGCCGTCGGGCGCGGCCGCGAGTTTGTGGGCGCCGAGCGCCTGCCGGTACGCTAGCGCGCAGAGGTCGGCGTAGCCCCGCCCCCCCACGCGCACCAGGTCGGTCACCAAGTCGCGATCGAAAGCCTCGCACCGCCGCGCAAGGTCGCCGTACTGCCGGGCCGCGGCCGCGAGCAACTCGGGCGCCTCCGCCCCGCTTCGACGCCAATACGGCCTGAGCTTCACGCCCAGGTACTCGATCGAATACTCGTCGTCATAAGCCAGCATCAAGTGCCGGGCCACGGCCTTCGCGCCGACGCGCCCGAGGTCGAATCGCACCGCGGCGACAGGCCAGTCCTGGTTGGCTGGGCGGGGCATCGCAGTGTCGTCTTGCGTGGGGAGTCTGCCGGCGACGAATCCCTGACGCGCCGATTGGTGACTGGCGACAACCGTCGAGACCCCCTCGCCCGCCGGAACCGCCACGTAGACCCAGCCCCAGTCGATCCGCAGGTTGTCGCCCTTCTTCTGGAGCACCGGTTGCTCCTCCGACCCCATGCGCATCACCACGAGGCCCTCGACCTTCGGGCGCGACCACCGCACGGCCTGCTTCGCCTCGTTGACTGCCAGCTCCGCCGTGTTGTCGTAGTAGAGCGAAACCTCGTGGTCGCGGCCGTCGACCGACCACACGTCCCAGGTGAGATACGTCACCGGGCGGCTGATGAGTTCCAGATCGCAGGGCAGCAGCGGCGAGGTGAAGGTCAGCCGCACGTGGACTCCCGCGTCCTCGAAGTCGTAGATCGTGCGCGTGGGGAGCACCTCGAGGCCCACCTGCTTCATCGCGGGGCAGTCGCGCGGCTCGATTCCCATCAGGCGGAAGCTCTTGCCGTCGATGCGAGCGATGCTCGCCAGGGCGTGGATCGTACCCGTCCAGTGCCGGGGCCAATCGACGGCCAGACCGTCGGCAAACGACCAGATGCTGAAGTACGGATCGTGGACGACCAGCGGCACGGCGGGCGGGCGGAACGACCGCTTCTCGAACCGGGCCAGGTACTGGGTCGTCCCCAGGTCGCGCTCGTCGATCAGCGTGAAGCCGGCCTCGGCGAACTCGGCGACGGCCGTCTTCTTGTCCATGCGCACATGGCCGGCCATCGAACCCCGCTTGTGCATCTCGACCAGCACCACCCGTCCGCCCGGACGCAGCGCCTCGAAGATCGACGCCAGCATCTTCTGGGGAAACTCGAAGTGATGGTACGTGTCGCAAAGGAAGACCAGATCGACCGACTGCCGCGGGAGATTGGCCGACGCTTCCGTGCCAAGCACGGTGGTCACGTTGGCGATCTTCCGCTCCTGGCAGGTCGCCGCGATGTGCCGGAGAAAGGTCTCGTTGATGTCGACGGCGAAGACCTTGCCGCCGGGGGCAACCTTGGAGGCGAACGGCCGCGTGAACAGGCCCGTGCCCGCGCCCACGTCGGCCACGTCCATTCCCGGTCGCAAGGCACAGGCCGCGAGGATCGCGTCGCGGCTCTTGACCACGTCTCGATCCTTGCTCTCGAACCGCTCGATCGACTTCTTCAGGTCGGGCTTCTCGTACGACTTGTTGATGCCCGGACTGACGCTTTTCTCTTGGGCCGCGGGCGCGGACACCCACAGCAAGACCACGGCCAACGACGCGAGCACGCGGGGGAACACGGAGAATCGCATGGGATCGAGAACCTCAAGGCGTTGGTGAAAGGAAGCGATGCACCACGATGATACCAAGCCCGCCGGCCGCCGAACAAGCGGCCGGCGCGGCGCGGTCCCTAATGGAGCACCCATGTTGCCAAGCCCAGATAGTAGAAGAGCGTGGCGATGTCGGTCATCGCCAGGGCGACGGGGCCGGCGGCCACGGCCGGGTTGCGCCGCGCAGCCCGCAAGGCCACCGGCACGGCGAGTCCCAGCGCCGCCGCGGTGATGACCGACAGCGTGATGCCCAACCAGAGCACCATCGCCACCGGCGCCACACCGCGCCAGATCAGGGCGACCAGTCCAACCACCGCCCCAGAGGCCAGCCCGAGCAATGCGCCGACCAGCGCCTCGCGCCGCAGCCGGCGCAGGGCCGGGCCCCACTGGAACGTCCCTGTCGGGCGGAGTTCGATGGCCAGCGTCAGCGACTGGATGCTGACGCTCTCGGCCAGGGCGAGCACCACGGGGATGAACATCGCCAGCACGATCGCTTGCGCCAGCACGCCCTCGAACACGGCGGCAGGCCAATCCGCCGCCGATGTTGCACAACAGCCAAGGAAACCGGCCCCAAAACGCCGCAGGCACCGGCGCTTGCCGGACCTCGGCCAACCGGACCCCGATGAGCTGGAACACGTCCTCGCTCTCTTCGCGGCTGGCCAGGTCGGAGATCTCGTCGGTGTACAGTTCGACGTCGACCACCCCCACGAGCCGCCCCTGGTCGTCGACCACGGGCAGGGCCAAGAGGCGATGGAGAATGAAGAACTCGCACGCATCCAAGAGCGTGGCCGTTGCCGGAAGCGCGATCACGTGAGGATCGGCAAGTCGGGCGATAGGAGTTTCCGGCGGATTCAAGAGCAGTCGCCGCGTGGGGAGCACTCCCACCAGCCGGTCCTCCTCGTCGACCACATAGAAGTACACGATCCGCCCCTCCCCGCCGCTACGCTGAACGCGCCGGAGGGCCTCGGCCACGGTGTCGCCCACCGAAAGCCGAATGAAATCCTGGCGCACGTGCTTCGTCACCGGGTCGTCGAGGCGATGGTCTGATGGGGTGCTCGTCATCGTGTCGTTGCTTTCAGGCTCCGGGCGGCCAAATGAGATTGCATGATTCTGGGAGGTCATCCGGCGGCGTGGGCACCCGGAATCACGCATCCCCATTTAGCCAGGTTCCCGATGCTACCCGTTCACCCCGGCTGGAGCAATGAGGGCGCAACCCGGAAGGGCTCAATCGCATTGGGGTCTGACGTGAATACGCAATCGGACCTGCCGTGGGTCGGCACCTTGACGCCATCGCCAGAAACCGGACAATTACCACTCCGACGGTCTTCGTTGCCTGGAGGCGCTGCCGTGGCTCAATTCGCCGTGATCCTCCCTGCGGCCGGGAAGAGCAGCCGCTACCACGACAAGAACTACAAGAAACCATTTGCGCCTTTGGACGGTCGGGCGGTGTGGATGCACTCGGCCGAGCGGTTTCTCAACCGCCGGGACGTCGTGCAGACGATCCTGGTGATCGCCAAGGACGACCGCGAGTACTTCAACTTCAAGTTCGCCTCGAACGCGGCGATTCTAGGCATCGAGGTCGTCGACGGTGGGGCCGAACGGGCCGACTCGGTCGAGAATGCGCTGGCCCGGGTCAAGCCCGCCGCCGAGTACGTATGCGTCCACGACGCGGCCCGGCCCTGCCTGGTCGACGAGTGGATCGACCGCGTGTTCCAAGCGGCGATCGAGACCCAGGCGGCAATCCTGGCCGTGCCCGTGACGGCGACCCTAAAACGGGTCGGGCCCGACAAGCGGATCGAGGAGACCGTGGCCCGGGCGAATCTCTGGGAGGCCCAGACGCCGCAGGTGTTCCGCCGGGAACTGCTCTTGGAAGCCTACGCTCGGCGCGGCGGGTTTGGCGCCACCGACGAGGCCCAGTTGGTCGAGCGCCTGGGCAAACCGGTCACCGTGGTCCAGGGCTCGCCGCTGAACGTGAAGATTACCACCCGGGAGGACTTGCGCTTGGCCGAGGCGGCCCTGAAGGCGCTGCCGAAGCCCAAGCTGGCCGGCCCGCTCCACCCCTTCGCCGATGATGACATGTGGCGGTAAGGGCCTATCCATCATGTGCGACGTTTTTGCTGAACTGCGCTGGCGCGGGCTGATCCACCAGACCACCGACGACGCCCGATTGTCGGCGATGCTGCGCGAAAAGCCTCGGGCCGTGTACTGCGGGTTCGACCCCACGGCCGACAGCCTCCACGTCGGCCACCTCGTGGCCCTGATGACGCTGCGGCGGTTCCAACGGTGCGGGCACCGGCCCATCGCCGTGGTCGGCGGCGCCACCGGCATGATCGGCGATCCCAGCGGCAAGAGCGAGGAACGCAATTTGCTGTCGGTCGAGGTCTTGCGGGCCAATGTCGCGGGCATGGCACGCCAGTTGCAACGATTTCTCGATTTCGACGGCCCGAACGCCGCCGTCCTCGTGAACAACTACGACTGGATGGGCCGGTTTGGCTACCTGGAGTTCCTGCGCGACATCGGCAAGCACTTCCCGGTCAACGTGATGCTCAGCAAGGACTCGGTCAAGGCCCGCCTGGAGCGGAGCGACGCCGGATTGAGCTACACCGAGTTCAGCTACATGCTGCTCCAGGCATACGATTTCGTCTACCTCAACGAACACTATGGCTGCGAGGTTCAGATCGGCGGCAGCGACCAGTGGGGGAACATTACCGCGGGCATCGACCTTTGCCGCCGGATGCGAGGCGTGCAGCTCTACGGCATGACCTGCCCGCTGTTGACCAAGGCCGACGGAACGAAGATGGGCAAGACCGAGTCCGGCGCGGTGTGGCTGGACCCGGCGAAGACCAGCCCCTACCGCTTCTACCAGTACTGGATCAACCTGGCCGACGCCGACGTGGGCACATGCCTGCGGTTCTTCACCGACCTTGGGCGTGACGAGATCGAGGCCCTCGAAGCCCGCCATGCCCAGGCCCCGGACCGGCGCGAGGCGCAGCGCACGCTGGCCGCGGAGCTGACCCGGCTGGTCCACGGCGAGTCGGGCCTGGGCGCGGCCCAGCGGGCCACCGAGGTCTTCTTCGGGGCCGAGATCGCCGCCCTGGGCGACGCGCAGCTCGGCGAGATCTTCGCCGACGTGCCCAGCCGGGAATTGCCTCGGGCCCGCCTCGTCGAGGGCCTGCCGATCGTCGACGCCTTGTGCGAGGCCGGCTTGTCGAAGAGCAAGGGCGAGGCCCGTCGCGTCATCACGCAGGGCGGAGCGTATCTGAACAACCGCCGCGTCACGAGCCCCGACACGAGACTCGGCCCGGCCGATCTGGCGAGCGAATCGGTGCTCGTGCTGCGGACCGGCAAGAAGAACTACGCCCTCTTGCGCTTTGTCTGAGAACCCACATGGCCCGGTGGCTGAAGCTGGCGTTGCTTCTCTTCGTCGCGCTGGGGCTTCTGGCGGCCGTGGCGGGGTACGTAGTCTACCGGGCCATGCAGCACGTGCCCGAGTTCTATCGCGTCGCCATCGCCGCCGACCCGGCGGCCGAGCGGACGGCCAGCGATCGGATGCTCCAACGCACGGCGGCGCTGGCCAGCGACCTTCGCAAGGAGGGGCGTTGGCAAACCGTGTTCACCGCCGACGAGATCAACGGCTGGCTGGCCGTGGACCTGGCGAGGAATCACCCAGGGCTCCTGCCGCCGGCAATCCGCGACCCTCGCGTGGCGATCACGCCCGAGCACGTCATCCTGGCGTGCCGCTACCGGGCCGGGGGGATCGACAGCGTGCTTTGGCTGACGATGGACGCCTATCTGATCGAACCGAACGTGATCGGCTTGCGGATTCGCAAAGCCCGTGCCGGGGCATTGCCGTTGCCTTTGGACGAAGTGCTCGGGGAGATCGGCCGGGCGAGCGGTCAATGGGAATGGCGCGTGGATTGGCGTCAGGCCGATGGAGATCCCGTGGCCCAAGTCAGGGTTCCTCCGCCGCGCAACCCCGAGGACAAACTGGTGCGCATCGAAACGTTGCGGTTGGGCGAGGGCGAGATCTACGTGGCGGGCTCGACCCAGCGACGGTGAGCCCTACTTGCCCTTCGACGTGAAGAAGCTGAACAGCCGGCTTCGGCTCGCCTTGGCCTGAGCGTCCGAGGCGGCCGACTTGTCGTCGCGGGTGAGGGCCTCGGCCATGGCGAGGATCGCCTGGGTGATGGCGGCCTTGGGGGCGTGCTCCATCAGGGGCACGCCGTTGTTGCGCACCTCGATCATCGTCCGGTAGTCGTTGGGCAGTTGCCAGAAAATGTCGCGGCCGATGGTATCGCGGGCCTTCTTGAGCGTAATCTGCCCGTGGTCCAGCCCCACCCGGTTGACCACGATCTTCACCTTGTCGCCGATGCCCTTCATCTCGGAAAACGACATCAACAGCCGCACCACGTTCCTCAGGCAAGGCAGGTCCAACTGGGTCACCAACAGCACGTGGTGGGCCATTTCCAAGGCGACCAGATCGATCGGGCTGTAGCTCTTCGACAGGTCGAGCACCAGGTGCGTGAACGTGGCCTTCATCAACCCGATGACGCGCTGAAGGTCCTCGGGTGTGACCAGGGCGATGTCGGCCAACTGCACGGGCCGCGGCAACAAAAACAACCCCGACGAGTGCTTCGTGAGCGACCGCTTCAAAAGCGTGAAGTCCAGCCGCGTGACGTTCTGGGCCACATCGACCAGCGTGTAGTCGGGGATCGTGTCGAGGAACACGTCGGCGTCGCCGAGACAGAGGTCCAGATCGACCAGGGCCACCGAGTTCTTGGCGTCGCGCGCCAGCGCGCAGCCGAGGTTCACCGCGATGCTCGTCGTGCCGACACCCCCGATCGCGCCGCAGACCGCGATGACCTGGCTGCCGCGGGGTTTCTTGTCGCCGCGGCCGAACCGCCGCTCGCTGATGCGCCCGAGGGCCCCCAACAGATCCTCGATCCGCACCGGCTGGGTGAGGAACTCCTTCGCCCCGGCGCGCATCGCCTGGAGAATCAACTGCCCGTCGTTCGACGAGCTGACCACCAGCACCGAGCAATCGGGCGAGTTCTCGGCCAGACGCGCCACCAGTTCCAGGGCCTTGTCGCGGTCGCGGTCGCGCAGACCAATCCCGACATCGGTCTGGTGGCCTTGTCGCGGTCGCGGTCGACGGCC
>JANLFZ010000012.1:0-2536 GCA_024653385.1 Thermoguttaceae bacterium
GATCGGCGAGGTCCTCGTGGCCGACGAACACCAACCCGACGCGCAAGCGAGGGCCGTCAAGATCGGCGAGGTCCTCGTGGCCGACGAACACCAACCCGACGCGCAAGCGAGGGCCGTCAAGATCGGCGAGGTCCTCGTGGCCGACGAACACCAACCCGACGCGCAAGCGAGGGCCACAAAGCGAGGGGTCGCAAAGCAAAACGCAAGCAAGGTCCAAGTCATGATGTATGCGATTATTGAAGACGGCGGACGACAGTACAAAGTCGAAGAGGGGCAGGTGATCGAGGTCGATTACCGCGACGTGCCCAGCGGCCAGTCGATCACCTTCGAGCGGGTGTTCGCCGTGCGCGACGATCAGGGGTTGCGACTCGGTCAGCCGACCCTGAACGGCGCCAATGTCACCGCCGAGGTCGTCGGCGCGATGCAAGGACCCAAGCTGGTCGTACAGAAGTTCCGACGCCGCAAGACAATGCGCCGCAAGACGGGCCACCGTCAGATCCACACCCGCGTGAAGATCTCGAAAATCAACGCGTGATCGCCGCCTGGCACGCCCTGGGGGCCATCGTTGGGCGGCGTGCCCCGAAAGGGCGCGACCGCGCCATGGCGCGCCGGAACTCGCGAGGCACAGACGCGATTTGCCACCGTTTGGCCGCCTCGGGTCGAGTTTTCGGCGACAGTGCGGACCTCGTGCGCGAGGACCGGAGCCGATAAGTGTGGCGGCCGGCTACGCTTCCTCTTCGACCGGGTTGGTCAAGGCCCCGATCTTCTCGATCTCGACGGTCACCTGGTCCCCGGGTTTGAGCCACCGGGGCGGCTTGCGCGCGAACCCCACGCCGTGCGGCGTGCCCGTCAGGATCACCGTACCTGGCAAGAGCGTCGTGCTGCCGCTGAGAAAGGCGATCAAGGCCGGCACGTCGAAGATCATGTCGTCGGTGTTCCAGTCCTGGAGCGTCTGGCCGTTGATCGAAAGCTTGATGGCCAAGGCGTTGGGGTTGGGGATTTCGTCGGGCGTCACCAGGCATGGGCCCAACGGGGCGAACGTGTCGAAGGTCTTGCCGCGGCACCATTGGCTGCCGCCCCATCGGCCCTGCCAGTCGCGGGCGCTGACATCGTTGGCGCACGTATAGCCGAGCACGTAGTCGAGGGCCTGCTCGCGCGAGACGTTCTTGCACCGCCGCCCGATGACCACCGCCAGCTCGCACTCGTAATCGACCTCGTCGCTTCGCAAGTGCCGCGGCAGCACGATCGGATCGCCCGGGTTCTGCACGGCGCTGGTGGCCTTCATGAACAGCACGGGAAACTGGGGGATCGGCGCTTTGCCCTCCTCGGCGTGCCGCCGGTAGTTCAGGCCGATGCAGAAAATGTTCGCCGGCGCCACGGGGGCCAGGAGCTTCTCGACCCGGGCCGGCCGGTCCGTCACCGCATGGTCGCCGAACAGGTCGCCGGCGATCTCCTGCGCGGCGCCGTCCGGACGCTGCGCGCCATAGCGGATCTGGTGGTCGGGATCGAGGTAACGGATGATGCGCATGGTGCTGGGTTCTCCTTCAGAATTCGCGGGCGTAGCCGGCCGTCCATCCGCCGTCGACGGTGAGAATGTGGCCGTGCGTGTAGGTATTCTCGGGATCGGCCAGGAAGAGGACGGCCACGGCGATTTCGTCGGGCGTGCCCGGCCGGCCCAAGGGCACGTGGGCCAGCATCTGGCGCACCGACTCCTTGAACATGCCGTCGGGGCCGTAAAACAGCTTGCGCGTGCCCTCGGTGAGCGTCGAGCCGGGGGCCACGCCGTTGACCAGGATGCCGTACGGCCCCAGCTCCAGGGCCATCGCCTTGGTCAGGTTGACCACGCCCGCTTTCGCCGCCACGTACGCGCATTGGAGGCGCAACGGCACCAGGCCGACAATCGAGGCGATGTTGATGATCCGCCCGCTGCCTTGCCGGCGCATGACCCGGGCAGCCTCGCGGCTGACCTCGTACAGACCCGTCAGATCGACCGCGAGGATCGGATCCCAAGCCTCGCGCGGATACTCGTCGATCGTCACCCGGTGCGCCAGCGTGTTGATGCCGGCGTTATTGACCAGGATGTCGAGCCGGCCGAATTCGTCGACCACCCGGTTGATGACCTCTTGCACCTGAGCGGGGTTGGTCACGTCGAGCGTCATCGCCACGCAGCCGGGCGATTTCCGCGCGGCGGGGGCGGCATCGGCCACGTCGGTATAAACGACGCGCGATCCGTTGGCGGCCAGGCGGTCGGCGATCGCCTCGCCGATGCCCCGAGCCGCGCCGGTCACCAGACTCACCTTGCCCGATAGATCGGCTTTCACGGTTGCGGCCTTTCACAGAAAAGGACGAACGGACGCCCAAGGCCGTCGACAATACGGCCCAATAGCGCGGCGGCCGTCTCGGGCGCAATCGCCCGCGCGTCGGCCGACAGACACAAGAGCATGGTCTGGCGCATCGACAACGCGCCGTCCACGACAAGAGGGCGCAGCGCCGCGCGCCCGGCGCCCAGCGCACTGGTGTGCGGCGGGCGAAGCAC
>JANLFZ010000012.1:2546-2909 GCA_024653385.1 Thermoguttaceae bacterium
CGTGGCGGTGCTTCGCCCGCCACGTATTCGTCGACCGGCTGGTCCGACAGGTCGCACACGCAGAGGGCCGCGCCAGGGGTGGGGTCGCCGTCAAGCGGTTCCGCGCGGGACATCTCGGCCAGCTCCGCCCGGCGCCGCACCAAGTCCACGAGGCCAAGCCGATCGGCCCGCTGGATCGTTGCGGCCGTTCGTCCGGCGAGCGTCGCGGTCTCGAACGCCACGTTGGCGCCGGCCGGCGCCACCAGCGCGCCGTGCCGCCAGACCCGATTCGCCTCGGGACATTCGGCCAAGGCCATGGCGGCGGCGCGCAAGAGCAAGTCGCCAAGACGAAGCGACGTGCCGCAGAGCCGTTGAACCTCGTCG
>JANLFZ010000012.1:2919-24250 GCA_024653385.1 Thermoguttaceae bacterium
CACGAGGCTCGTCACGTCGGCAACCGCGCGAAGGTGGAACGAGGGACTCGCGTTGACGATGCGCGCACCCGCGGCCGTTTGCGGGGCATTGGCCGCGGCCCGCAACACGTCGGCCTCGACGATCCGCCCGCCGGGTCCGGTGCCGCGAACCGAGCCTGGGTCGATCGCCCGTTGGCGCATGGCCCGGCGCGCACGCGGCGAGGCGACGATCCGCCCAGCGTGGCGATCGGAAGTAGCGTGCTGGCTCGACATGCTGCTCATCGGCGCCCGAAAGCCTCGCGGAACTCGTCTACCGTCCCGGTTGGCTCAGGTGAACGAACGTGCCCTTCTTGTTGCCCACGATCACGTCGGGCGTGCCATCGCCGTTCAGATCGGCGGCGGCCACCTGGGTGCCGACTCCCGAATCGTCGTGGATCACGTGGGGAATGAACTCGACACCTCGATCGCCCCGGCGCAGCTCGAACCACAGCACCAATGCCGGCGCGCCGGGCTCGGCGTCGCCCTTGGGGCCGTGGGCCCAGAACCGCTTGCCGGTCAACACGTCAGCCAGCCCGTCGCCGTTCATATCGACCAGATCCAGCGCGTGGAGCTGGCTCACACGGAACGCTTTGGACTTGAGGTCGGGCTTGGGCGAGAGAATCACGTGCTCTTTCCACGCGATCTTGCCGTCGGCCCCGCGGACCTGCTCGTGCCAGACCAGCCCGTACTGGTGGCAGTGCCACGCGGCAATCACGTCGGCCAGCTTGTCGCCGTTGACATCGTAGACGAGCATCTGGGCGCCGGCCTCGGCGAACTTGGACGGGTGGCGCGGCCAGGGCTTGCCGTCGTCCTGGGCGGGGTGTTCCCACCAGCAGTCCGACTCGACGATGTCCACCCGGCCGTCGCCGTTGATATCCCCGAAGCCGATCCCGTGCGTGTACTTCTGGTAGTTGCCCTTGGGCGTGACCGCATGGAAGACCCACGGCTGGTCGGGTTTGGCCGGATCGTACGTGCCGTAGCCCAGGTAGCCGTCGATGTTGTAGACGAGATCGGGCCGGCCGTCGCCGTTGATGTCGCCCCACATCGGCGACTCGTTGCCGACGTTCTTCAAGGCGGGGTGGGCCTTCCAGTGCCCCTCCTTGCCGGCCGGGTTCTCGTACCACGAGGCGTCCTGCCCAGGCCAAGGCACGTAGAGCACGTCGGTCCAACCGTCGCCGTTGAAATCGCCGGTGAAGGTGAGGAAGTTGTCGGAGTAATTGTTGGGATCGTACTCCTTCGGCTCTCGGATCTCGTGCTTCTTCTGGAACTCGGGGCCTTCGTACCAGAATGGTCCGGAGACCACGTCGAGCTTGCCGTCCTTGTTGAAGTCGCCGTAGTAGGCACCCTCGCAATAGAACTTGTCGGTCAAGCGCAATGTCTTGAACCGGGGGACGGGTTTATCGGCAGCCATCCCCGTGGCGCCAAGGAGAGCCAGGATCACGAGCGTCAGGATGGTTCGTCGCATGGATGCTTCTCCCGTATACGGTCACGCAAGAAGAACGCCGCCCGCCCGACGCGCGGACGGTACGTTACCAGCGCAGTATAGCCTGGGAAGCGAAGGCACGCCACGGGGCCTCCCACACACCGCATTCCGGGTTGACACGCCGACGGCCGCCTGCCCATATTGCAGAACCATCGCCTTGGGGTCGGACGATGCTGGTTCAGGCGGGCGTTCGAGTACGCGACCCCGTTCCCGCACAGGCGCACGGCATGACAGCGACCACCGATTCGCACCTCACCGATCCGACCGAGGCATGGCAGCGTCGGGTGGAAGCGGCGGCGCAGAACCCGGCGGCCGGGTGGCGCGAACGGCTCGATCTGGTCCGACAGGGCATCGTGCTGCGCCGGCAGTGGGACCTGGCCGACCGGCATTCGCCCCGGCGGCGGGAACTCTTGCAGTGCCTGGCGACGGCCCAGACGCTATGCCACCAGGCCTTGATCCGCGTGGCGGCCGAGGAGGGACCGGAGAAGCGCGCGCTGGAGGACGAACTCGTGCGCCAGGCGCGCGACGACGATCTCTGGCTGGCCGGATTGCTCGCGGATTTGGACCGGCCGGCCGACGCGGCCGCGTTCGCTTTGGAGTGTTTTCGCGACGACCTCCACTGGCTTTCGACCCAAGCCGCGGTGCTCGACGGCGCCCCCCAAACCGATTTCCTCGGCCGGGTCCTGATCGAGCAAGAGGCGCTCCAGCGAGAACTGGGCCAGGGAAACGGCCCGGAATCGTCATCGGCGACCGGGCCGGAGTGCCCGTCGCCGGACGATGAAAGGCTCCGCGCCGCGGCCGCGCGACTCCGCGGGTTGGCTTTGGCACGTCAGGCCGAGGCGTTTCTGGGCCAGCCCGACCCGGCCGATTGCCGCGGCTGGTATCGGACATGGCAATCGGCCAGCCGGCTCAGCGCCCGGTTGATCGCGCAAGGACCGGCGGTTCCGGTCGGCACGGCCGGTGCCGGTCTCGGCGGGGGACTGTCTGGCGAAACGATCGAGGCCGTGGCCAGGCGCCGCGCCCGGGCGGTGGTCGAGTGGAAACGACACCTCGAACAACTCCCGGCGGATGAATCGCGGGAACTGCTTCGCCAGGTCGTCGAAGATTTGGCCGATCGGGCCGGCGAATCGCTCACGTTCCTCGAGGAGCAAACGCTTTCGGCGGCCGTCCGAAACCTGGAGATCTTGCGCGAGGATACGCAGACGTGCCTGGACGTGCTCGCCGGGCGCGGCGAATCCCAGACCCGTCCCTTGCGCCGCACGCTGCGGCGTCGGCAGAAGGCCATCGAGGCCGAACTTCAAGAGCGGCGTTTGGCGTGGCGCATGGAGGGACTGTTCGGTCGCCGGGCCGTCGCGGCGATCGAGCGGTTCATGCTCTTCTTGCTCGTCCTCTTCATGATCCTGCTGGCGGTGGAAGGTCCGCTGCTGCGACACGAGGCGGCCCGGTTGGGTGTTGCGCCGGGCGAGCTTACCGGCGGCGCCGTCGAGGCGGTCCTCGCCTGGGTGGATCTGGTCGTTTGTGCTGCGTTCCTCGGCGAGTTCGGCCTGAAGATGGCCCTGGCCGAGGGCCGATGGCTTTACTTGCGGCGGAACTGGCTTACCGGGCTGTTGCCGGCGATTCCGTTCGGGTTTCTCGCCTATGCCACGCACCACGTGGCGCTGGCGGTCGAAGGCGAGTGGCTGGTGTTGGTGCGGGTCCTGCGCTACCTGCGATTGTCGCGCGTGGCCCAATGGCTGCGCGTGGCGAGGCCTGTCTTGCGCATGGCCCGCCTGGTCGGGTTCTTGCTCTGGGCGTCGGACCGGATGGTGCGCCGGCTCAGCCCGCTATTGAACCGTAGCGTGGTGCTGTTCGGTCGGGCGTCGCTCGAGGAGGTGAACACCCCCCGACGTGCGGCCCTGGCGGGTCTTCGCGCGCGGTTTTTCGAGAGGGCGTCCGAAGCGGCCGAGGCGCTGGGGCCGTCGGCCCGGTGCGCGATCGTCGAGGCCCGCATCGGCGACCTGACCGCCATGCTCGATGCGCCGGGGGTGGCGGCCACGTTCGTTCCCGAGGCCGCGACGAACGGCTTGAACCGGGAGATCCCCCTGGAAGACGTGGTGGTCGAGTTGCTCTCGGCCACGCCGGCCAGCGTCGCGGAGCGGGTCGGGCGGAGTCTGGCCCTCAGCATCGCCCGCTGGTGCCGCGCCTTCGATGTGCTGGGCGTGCGACGCCTGCCGGTGGTCCGCGACCTGGTCGCGGCAGGACGCCTGGCCAGTCCGTACGAGACCACGGCGCAGGCGGCCAACCGCCTCGGACTCCTGTTGCAGCGGATGTTGGAGCGGATCTACTGGTTCGCCGACCTGTACGGCACCGTGACCGCGCCCCAACTGGTCGATTCGATCGGCGAGTGGATGATCAAGGGAACGGCCCCGCCTGCCCGGCGGTTCCTGCTTTGGGGTACGCTGTTTCTGGTCTTTTCGTATCTGGTGGGTCACCTCCCGCATCCCGCGCTGCTCGACTACGTGGCCGAATTCGCCGGCCGGATCCTCGGCACCCCGCTGGTCGTCTTGGGCACACTCTGCCTGGTCCCTCTCGTGATCGGGCTGTGGTTTCGCCAGATCGCCAGCGAGGCCACCGACTTCTACACCAAGGTGGCCGAGGCCCAGTTCCTCGCCGCCACCAAGAACGCGCGCCGCCGGTTGGCGAGTGCGTGGCGGGCCATGGTCCACCGCCGCGTGTTGGCTCCGGAGGCCGAACTGGCCGGCTGCGCGCCTTCTCCCGAGCGTCTCGAGCCCCTCCGCCAAACCGTCGAGAGACTCTTCGACGATTATCTCGATGGGGCCCCGTTCCACCGCAGCGACACGCGGTTGACGACCCAACTGCTGGGCAACCTCGACCTCTTGACGCTCTACCATGCGCGGCTTCGGTACGGGCGGCGGCAACTGAAACGGCTGCGCCGCCTGGACCTGTCGGCCGCGCGGGGATCGCTCCGCGGGCCGTACCTGTGGTTCCACTTCATCTCGCGGAGCCTCGCCCAGCAGACCGCCAAGCTGGTGGTCGATTACAATGCCTTCGCCATTCCCCTGGATCGCCTTGCGACGGCAAACGACGAGCAAATCCGCGACTATGTGGCGTGGCTTGGCCGGCGCGCGCGATGCCCGATCGACCCACAGAGTCTTCCGCCGGCCGTGCGAGAGCGACTTGGGGCCTTGCCGCCCGGGCCACCGGCGGCGCCGGGCGCGAAGGCCGGTCGGCGTGCGGGCTTTCAGGGCAGCGATTTCACGGCCCTCCACTTTCTTTCGACCGATGCCGAGTTGGTCGGCGAGGTGCGCCGCCGCTACGGCGACCTGGTGGCCGATCTCGTGTGCCGCGACCGGCGCGACAACGTCCGCCGGGTGTTCCGGGCGTACCCGCTCCACCGCCGCCCCAAGGAGCAGCGGACGTTCAATCCCCTGTCGTTCTACCAGCGTCATCTGGCCGGCGGCTGGGTGCTCTTGTTCCCCGCCAAGGTGCTTTGGTGGCTGTCGGTGCTGGCGTTTCGCGCGGTGCGCCTGGTGGCGTCCGGGGTGCGCGAGGTGCTCCATCCCCGCGCGGCGGACGTGCCGGCCTTGGACGACGCCGACCCCCTGTCCGTCGCCATCCGCAAGATCCACCGCATGCGCAAGCCGCTGTTCATGGAGTGTCTGGCGATGCGGGCGGAGTTCGATCCGGAGTACCTGGGCGCGCTGTTGCCGGGCTCGCCCGGCCTGCAAGGCGGCGCCGTTCCGATCGAGGACGACCTGGAGCTGATCGGGGCGGGGCCGCGCGAACGGCGGCACTTCGCGCGGCTGGCAGCCCAGCGCCGCCGCCAGGTCCTCGATTTCCGGTATTGGCTCAGGCGGCTGGAGCTGGACGAACGGGGGCTAGAAGGCCGAGAGTTTGCTGGTGCACCAGCCACGAAGCGGCCGGAAATGCCTTCTGGCGCGGCTCCGGACGTGGAAGCCCCATCCCGGTCCCCAGAGGTCGCTCCGGAGTCGCTCCGCGCCATGGCGTTGGCCTTCGTCGTCGACGACCAAGGGGCGAGGACCGCCTTGGAAGCCACGCGTCTGCTAGAGCGGGCCTTCGAAGTGGCGCCCGCCGATCGCTCCACCGCGCCGGGACCGACCCCGCGATGGGAACCGATCGGCCGGCGCCTGGGGGCGGTGGCGCGCAGGTGCCTTGGGCCGCTCGTGCATCCCTTGCTGTGGCGGCGGCAGCGCTTTGCCCGGCTGGTGGATCGCCTCTTCCAGCAGCCGGCCTTCGCCGCGATCGAGCCGGGCCGCCGCGAGGAGTGTTGCCGCCTGGCATGGCGGCAAACCGCGCTTCGCAGGGCGGCGCGGCGTCTGGCGGGCAAGAGGGCCCCGCCGGATCCCGTGGCCTCGGCCCGCGCCGTCCTCGAGGCCGCCGGCCGCGATCCGGCGACCTGGACGCGCCAGCTCGTCGTGCTCCGAGCCGTCCAAACGTTGAGCGTCTTGGACCTGAGGGCGTACTGCGACCTGGTGGCCGAACTGGGCGACTACGCGTCTTGACTTCGCGGCCCGCGGTTGACCAGAATGAACTCGATTTTCCCACGTACCCGTCCCGCCGACATTGCATCCCCGAAAGGAACGCCATGCAGTTCTCCCGCCGCACGTTGCTTACGCGAGCCGCGGCCGCCGCGGCCGCCCCCTTCGTTCTTCCCTCGCACATCTGGTCGGCCGAGACGAAACCCAACTCGCGTTTGACCATGGGTTTCATCGGCATGGGCACGCAGAACCGGGGGCTCTTGGGCGGATTCCTGGGCCAGGAAACCCAAGTGCTGGCCGTTTGCGACGTGGACACCACGCGTCGCAACGCCGCGAAACAACGCGTCGACGAGCACTACGCCAAGCAGCCGGGTCAGAAGGGCTCGTGCGCGGCCTACAACGATTTCCGCGACTTGCTCGCGCGCAAAGACATCGACGCGGTCTCGATCGCCACGCCCGACCACTGGCACGCGATCATCACCCTGGCCGCGTTGCGCGCCGGCAAGGACGTGTACTGCGAAAAGCCTCTGACGCACAACATCCACGAGGCGGTCGAGGTGATTCGCGCGGTCGACGCCAACGGCCGCGTGCTCCAGACCGGCTCGATGCAGCGCTCGTCGAAGGAGTTCCGCGTCGCGTGCGAACTGGTGCAAAACGGCGTCATCGGCAAGATCCACAAGGTCGAGTGCAGCTTCGGCGACCCGGGCATCCCCTGCGACCTGCCCGAGGAGCCCATGGAGCCGGGCCTCGATTGGAACCTCTGGGTCGGGCCGGCGCCGATGCGCGGCTACAACTCGGTCCTCAGCCCGCGGGGCGTTCACCATCACTTCCCCAACTGGCGGGCCTACCGCGAGTTCGGCGGCGGGATGGTCACCGACTGGGGCGCGCACCATCTCGACATCGCCCAGTGGGGCCTCGGCATGGACGCGAGCGGCCCGGTCCAGGCGGTTCCGCCGCCCAAGCCGGGCGCCAAGCGCGGCGCCACGCTGGTCTACGCCAACGGCGTCGTCGTCGAACACAAGGACGGGTTCGGGGTCCACTTCTACGGGTCCGAGGGGGAGGTGCTCGTCAACCGCGGCCGGTTCGTGCTCAAACGCGACGGCAAGACGCTCTTCTCGTTCACCGGCGAGGAGAAGAAGACCTCATGCGCGGCCGAAGTGCAGAAGGCCGAACGCGAGTTCCTCAAAGACGCCAAGATCAAGCTCTACGATAGCCGCAACCACCTCTCCGACTTCATGCAGTGCGTCAAGTCGCGCACCAAGCCCATCACCAGCGAGCAGGTGGGCGGCCGCTCGGCGATCTGCTGCCACCTGATGAACCTGACCTACTGGTACGGCCAGAAGCTCGCGTGGGACCCGGCAAAGTTCACCTTCACCGGCGGCACGGGCGACCCCGCGTGGCTGACCCGGAACTACCGCAGCCCGTGGAAGGTCTGATCGCCTCACCGGGCGGTTGGCTCCGGCGGCGTGCCGGTGACCCGCTTGGGTTTCGGTTTGGACTTGGACTTGGGCTTGGGCTTGCCCGGCGACTTCTTTGGCTCCGGCGGTCCGGCTTGCTGCCGGAACTGGTCGTCGCACTGGCGCCAGAGCGCATCGAGTTGTCGGACCGTATCCGGATGGACCGCGGCGAGGTTCTTGGTCTCGCCGCGGTCGGTACCGAGGTCGTAGAGTTCCCACGGGCCGTCGGCGTTCTTGGCGCCGGCGGACACGAGCTTCCAGTCGCCCACGCGGATCGCGCGGTTCGTCATGTGGTGCCAGTAGAGGTACTCTCGCGGGATGGGCACATCGGCGGCCAGCGTCGGGACAAGGCTTCGGCCCGGCAAGGGGGGCGGCGTCGCGCCCTTCCACGGGCCCACGGCGTCGGCTCCGGCCAGTTCGAGCAGGGTCGGCAGGAGGTCGATGAAGTGGGCCGGCGTGTGCCGCAGTTCGCCGCGTGCGCGCAGACCGGCGGGCCAGTGGACGACCAGCGGCGAGGCGATGCCGCCTTCGTGGACCCAGTGTTTGTGGAGGCGGAAGGGCGTATTGGACGCCGTGGACCAGCCCGGCCCGAGGCACAGATAGCTCTTGGCCGACCCCGCGGGCGCGCCGGGGTCGTGGCCGTCGCCGCGGATGATCTGCTCGGCGCTGGCCCCGTTGTCCGAGACGAACAGCACCACGGTGTTTTCGAACGCCTTCATGGCCCGAATCTGGTCGAGCACGCGGCCCAACTCGCGATCCATGCGATCGATCATCGCCGCGTGGATCGCCATCTTGGTGGCCTGGAAGCGTTTCTGCGCGTCGGTCAGCTCGTTCCAGGCGACCGCGCGCCCGACCTCGCCGGGACCGATCTGCTTGACGAGATCCGCCTCGGCGAAGTTCCAGGGCGGAATGGTCTCCGGCTCGCGCGGGGGCAACTCGCACCGCACGAGCCCCATCTGCCGCAGACGCTCGAAACGCTTCGCGCGCACGGCGTCCCAGCCTTCGAGAAACCGGTCGCGGTAGCGGTCGATGTCTTCGCGCGGCGCCTGGAGCGGGAAATGAGGCGAGGTAAAGGCCAGGTACAGCACAAACGGCTTGCCGGCATGATTGGCCGCATGTTCCTTGAGGAAGTCGATGCCGTAGTTGGCAATCGCGGTGGCGACATAGAAATCCGATCCGTCGGGGACCGGCGGAAGGCGCTGGTCGTCCAGGAGGGCCCTCTTGGGCGCGAAGAAGCGGTCGTGGTCCTCCAGGCAGTACGAGCGGTCGAAGCCGCCATCGGCCACGGGCCGCGGCGCCCCCATCACATGCCACTTTCCCGAGTGGTAACACCGGTAACCCAGCGGCTTGAGATAATGGGGCATCACGCGGCACCAGTCGGGAAGCCTTCCCTGGGGCGGATCCATGCGTACCTGCTGGGCATAATAGCCCGTCAGGATGCACGCGCGCGACGGCCAGCAGCGGGCCGTGGAGTACATCTGAGTGAACCGCAGCCCGCCGGCCGCCAGCCGATCGAGGTTGGGCGTCTGAATCTCGCCGCCGTAGCAACCGGCGTCGGAATAGCCCATGTCGTCGGCCACGCAGATCAAGAAGTTCGGCTTCTTGGCCGGGGCACCGCTGTCTGGCGCCGCCGCCATCGGCCGAAGGTCCACGGCTAGCGCCACGAGGACCAGCGCCGCGGCCGCGCGCAACGCGGGGTGCCGCGGGTCGAATCGCGGGTGAGCGTATTTCATGACGATTCGGACCCGCGCGGTCGAGCGGGCCCCCTCCCAGCTACTTGGGTACAGTGCCTTGGAAGACCGTGGCCAAGGCGATCGTGCCGGCCAGCACGACGATCAGCGGCACGGCCCAAATCTTCGTCCACTGGAACTTCTCGCCCTCTTTGAACTTGTCCATGGCGATGCCGGCCATCTGGGTCCCCAGGAAGAGGCCCACCCCGGTGGTCGCGGCGAAGATGAGGGCTTGGATCGAACTGCGGATGTCCGCCGGAGCGACCTTGTCGGCGTAAACCTGCCCGACAATCATGAACATCACGTAGGCCAGGCCGTGGAGCACCTGCGAGACGACGATCAACGCCCGGGGTGCCAGCGACACGTAAACCAGGTACAGCAAGAGCCAGCAACCCGCTCCCATGGTCAGCGTCCACTTGAAGCCGAAATTGCCGAGCACGGGCCCCAGGGCGAACAGCGTGGCGATGGCCTGGGCCGCCTGGGCCATGGCCATCGAGGCGGGGACGGCCTTGCCCGAGATCTGGCGGTCCATCATGTAACGGGCCGAGCCAAGGAAGTAGAACTGCATCATCCCCGACACGACGAGCGAAATCACGATGAACACGAGGAAGTCGAACTGCTGGAGCATCCCGAAGGTCTTCAGGATGGGAATCTCGCCCGTGGCTTTGGGCTCCGAGGGCGGCAACAAGAGGCAGCAGGCGGCGGTCACCAGCGAAAGCACGCCGGCCAGCACGAGGCAGTCGCTGCCGTCGCCCTCGCCCTTGCGCAGCATGCGCCACCCGCTGAGGAAGTAGCCGACCAGCGCCCAGGCCACCGGAGCCCAGATGAACACCTTGGCCTGCGTGTCGCCGTCCTTGACGTAGTTGAACAAGGCCGAGTTGACCAGGGGCAACGTGGCGGCATAGCAGAGCGAATAGCCGAGCATCACCAGGAAAAGGCTGGCGAACGACGTGCGTTTGATCGCCAGGAACATGAGGATTGCCCCAAGGAAGTGCGCCGCGGCAAGGATCCACTCGACGTTGAAGTACTTGTCGGCCAGTTGCCCGGCCACCAAGGGCGAGACGATGCAGGCGATGGGCAAGGTGGCGTAGATCCAGCCGGTTTGCTTGCCCGACATCTTCAACGGCCCCAAGAGCCGCGCGGCCAATACCGGGGCCCACGCTCCCCACACCGCGTACTCGAGGAACATCACCACGCTCAACGGAATGTAGATTTCCCAACCGACGCTCACAGGAACCTCCTCACCGCAGTGGTCACGGGGATCTCGAACTCGGCAGAGCGCCGGCGCGCTCTGCGCCGGGGAAGACCGCACGACGGAGGCTAGGCTAACCAACGCCCGAAGGCGTGTCAAGCCGCACAAGGCTTGCCGGCCGGGGCGCCGGCGGACTATGATGATTCGGGCGGCGAAACCCGATCATCGTGTTCCGCCGATGTTGGCGATAGCATCCATCCGGCCCTCGATCGCCAGGACACCGTACCATGCATTCGGCCGACCGGCGTGAATTGAGCGAGGCTGAGGCTTTTGAAATCGCCCTGAGCGATCATCCCGAGTATGCCGGTCCGTTGGCCCGGGGCAACCTCCCTCACGAAATTGTCGATGAGCACGGCAACCTCATGAGTCCGCGACTCCATCTGACGATGCACGCGGTGGTCGAACGCCAACTCGCGGCCGACGACCCCAAGGGAGTGGTTGCCATCGCCTCGGAACTTGATTCGCTCGGGTTTTCTGCCCATGATATTCGCCACGAGATCGCCAGCGTGCTCGCGGAGGAAATGCACACCATGCTCAGTGGCGGGCAGGTGTTCGACGAGGCACGCTACTTGGCGAAACTCCGGGCCGCGGTCGAGGCGGCCCGGCGCAATGGAGGACCTGCCAGATGATGTCCTCGTTGACCTGTACCCGTCGCGACTTTGTGCGTTCGTCCGCGGCGGGCTGCGCGGCGCTGGCCGCGCAGGTCCTGTTGGCCGCGGAGCCGAAGCCCATGTCCGACGCCTCGGTGTTGCCGGTCGTCGATACCCACCAGCACCTTTGGGACCTCAAGCGGCTGCGGCTGCCCTGGCTCGATTCGGCCGGACCGCTCAACCGCAGCTACCTGATGAGCGACTATCTGGAGGCCACGGCCGGTCTCGGCGTGGTCCAGGCGGTATACATGGAAGTGGACGTGGCCGCCGACCAGAAACTGGCCGAGGCCGAGTGGATTGTCGGGATCTGCCAGCGCAAGGAGGGCCCGACCCGCGCCGCGGTCATCGGCGGCCTGGTGGGCACGGAGGAGTTCCCGCCGTACATCCGGCGGTTCAAGGGAAGCCCGTTCGTCAAGGGCGTGCGCCATCTGTTGTTCCGGCCCGAGACCCGTGGCGGCCGTTGCCTCGACAAGACCTTTGTCGAGCACGTCCGATTGCTGGGCGAGTTGGGCATGAGTTTCGACATCTGTATCGCGGCGGAGGAGTTGGCCGATGGCGTCAAGCTGGTCGATGCGTGCCCCGGCACGCGCTTCATCCTCGACCACTGCGGCAACGCCGATGTGAAGCGGTTCATCGCCTCGGCAACCGACGCCTCGGCCCGGCGCTACAAAGAGCAGTGGCGGCGCGACATCGCCGCGATGGCTTCTCGCAAGAATGTCGTCTGCAAGATCTCGGGCATCGTGGCCAGCGCTCCGAAAGACCAATGGCGCGCCGACGACTTGGCCCCGATCGTCGAGCACTGTCTGGCGACGTTCGGCCCCGATCGAGTGATGTTCGGCGGCGACTGGCCGGTCTGTACCCGGGCGGCGACCTACCGGCAGTGGGTCGAGGCCCTGCGCCAGATCGTGCGCGCGCGGAGCGAGGCCGACAACCGGAGACTGTTCGCCGAGAACGCCATCCGGTTCTATGGACTTTCCTAAAGCCCGCGGTGCGTCGGTTCGCCCCGCCACCCGTCTGGACCATGCTATGCTTCTCTTGAGGGCTGCCGCGACGGATCCCAACGGCACCGTGCCTCCTTGGGTTCCATGAATTGGCCCAACCTGTTGTCTTGCAGGCCTTTGGGGGCATTGGCCTTGCACGACCCGCCTGGGGTCCCTATAACTGGGCAAGCGGCTCTGTGCCTGCCCGCCTCGATATCATCCGACGTCTGCCACCGTGTTCCGCAAAGCCCTCCGCATCGTCCGCGCACTGATAATCGCCCTGATCTACGTGGCGGCGGTCTGGGCCTTGTACTATACGTTCCGCGACTTTTCTTGGGCGCAATTCCGGGCCGATGTCCAGGAACGGTCGTTCTTCGGATGGCGATTGGCGGCGGGCGTGGCGCTGGTCGCGCTGAATTACGTCTTCCTTCTCGGATACGACTTCCTCGCGATCCGCTACATCGGCCGACCGCTGCCGCTTCGGAGGCTCTGGCTGGCCTCGTTCATCGGGCACGTCAGCAGTTTCAACTTCGGCGCGATCCTCGGTGGCTCGTCGATGCGGTATCGCTTCTACTCGGCCTGGGGATTTACCACCCTCGAGGTGCTCCAACTGATCGCGGTATTGGGCATCACCTTCTGGATGGGGGCGATGTTGCTGGCGGGCGTGGTGTTCATTACGGCCCCCTTGCAGGTGCCGCCCAACGTGGTTGCCGGCATCCCCGACTGGCTGCGACCCGCGGTCATGCCTTTCCTCCACCATCTGCCCTCGTTCGGGGTCGTCTTGTTGGCGGTGGTCGTGGGGTACGTGCTCTTGTGCTGGGTGCGGCGACAGCCGTTGAACGTGTTCGGTTCCCAGATTCCCCTGCCCCCGCCGATGATGACGATCGGCCAATTGGCGGTCTCTTGCGCCGATCTGATGGTCGCCTCGGCCATCCTCTGGCTGTTGTTGAAATCCCCCGGCGATGTGCCCTACCTCCAGTGCTTGGGCATCTTCTTGTTGGCGATGGTGCTTTCGGTCATCACGCACGTGCCGGGCGGTATCGGCATCCTCGAAGCCACGGTCGTGTTCTTTCTCCCCGGCGAACACAGTGCCGTGCTGCTGTACCGGGGCGTCTATTACCTGTTGCCCTTGGCGGTGGCGGGCGTGCTGCTGTTGGGATTCGAGATCGTCATGGGCCGCGAGTTTCTCAAGCGACTTGCGGCCGAAGCGACGACCGGCCAAGACGGCCTTGGAGCGGACCGAAGCCTTGCCCCATCGGGCCCAGAAGCCGACAATCTGCACGGGAAACTCGACAAGCCCAACGGCGAGCCGGCGCGAAGCGGACCCGATAGCGCCCACGCCCCTTCGCAAAGAACGCCCCACTAACGGCAGGTCAATGCCAGCGCAAGGCAAGAGCCCTGCGCGCTACGGGCGGTTTACTGCTGTTTGCCGGTGTCGTCGATGCTCCGGCGGAGATCGTTCTGGATCTCGTTCATCCCTTTCTTGAACTCCGAGATGCCGCTCCCGAGCGACCGCATCACCGAGGGCAAGCGGTTGCCGAACAAGAGCAGCGCGACGACGCAGACGATCAACAGTTCTTGGGTCCCGACGCCGAACATGGCGATATCTCCTTCGCTGGCAAGCGAGTCTCGGTCGACGAACAAGCCCACCACTTTAGAGTACCGCGTTTCGCGCCGTGGAACAAGGCGCTGAAGGGTAATCCATCGTGAATCTTCCCTCTCCGGGCATGCCCCCGAAGGAGGATGCGCCCTGTCTTTCTACCCCGATCGATGAACGGCCTACCCACCCGGCCTTTGCTACGAGCGGCCCTTCAATCGGCGCGTGATGGCCTTCCGGCTGACCGGGATGACATCGACGCGCGGCTTGCGTGCGTCCCAGGTCGAACCGGTCGTGTCGCGCCCGGGGGGAAAGGTGAAGCGAATGACGTACAACCCGAGCTTCAGTTTTCCCGAGGCATACTGGGGTTCGCCCAGCGCGGCGACGATCGTCTCCAGTTCGTTGGCCATCCAGTGGGTCGCGCAGCTACTGAAGCCGCCGCAAGCGACTTCGGCCTGCGCGAGCGGGGGGCGATAGGCGTAGAACAAGAAGGCGGCATCGCTGGTGTGCGGGTCGCATTCGACGCCCGCCCAAGAACCGTCGGCGGTCTCGTAGTAGATCCCCGGAGCGACTGAGGGGGTATCGTCACCCAGGACCAATCCTCCGCAGCACGAGGGTGGCTGGGGATCGGTGTCGCGCCACCGGAAGAAGAGCGGGCAGCGTCGGTCCCGCGCGCGCGCCCAACGGTCGCGGAATTGGAACGGCGTGAGCGAGAAGGCCCTGGCGAACATCAGCTCGACTAGGGTGTTCACTTTAGGGCTACCGAGCGCGACCACGCCCGCGTGCCGGTCGTCGCGGTGGGCCTCGTAAAAGTCCTGGGCCTCGCGGCAGATGGCCGGCCACGCCTCGCCCGGATCCTGCGGCGTGGTCCTGCGCATCGGCGCGCGGAGCAGGCAGAAACTCGGAAAAGGGCGGCGCTCCGCCGCACCCTCGCGGCGCGTCGAGCGCGAGCCGTCGGCCAGTTGCGCCCGGGCGATCTGCGAGAGCATTTTGCCTTGCAGTTGAGCGTCGGTCGACATGACGTACTCCGAACCGGCCCACTCGCGCGACATGCGCGCGCCGAGGCAGAACGTCAACTGCTGGGCATCGGCGAGCACATCCCAAAGCTCTTCGGGCTCGGGTGCGAACAACGTTCCCACGAGCGACCTCACGTCGGCCCCGTGCTTCTCGGCCAGATAGGTGGCCAAGCGCGCCAGCGTGTCGAGCGAGATGTACTTCACCCGGTTGCGGAGCAATGCCGCCACGGTATGGCGTTCAATGCCCGTCGCGTGGCAGATCTCGTGGACGATCCCGCGCTGGGCCGCCTTGGGCCCCAGGATTTCGGATAATCGCACGGAAAGCTTCATCAGGCACCTCCTGGGCCGAAGTGGGGGATAGGCCCTTCCGGGAGGCGTCCTTGCCGCCGTGGGGTCCGCTCATCGGGAAGAACATCTTCCCATATGGGAACCGGTCACGCCCAGACTCCGGCACTTCGGGAAGATGTCTTCCCCAACGCAAGCGACCGGTAACCGTTGCTCTCGGGATGGAACCGGCGAAAATCTTCGAGGAATTCGCGGATAATCGGCGTGCTCTGCAAACGCCGCGCCCGCGGGGCCACGGCAGGGCGTCGAAAAGCGCCGGCGGGCCGCGGCGTGCGCGCGACGAATCGTGGAAAAATCTCCGCCCTCTGGCTGCTTGACTTGGCGCTCGACTTCTGGTAAGCAGGGACACAGATGAACACTGGTGTGCTCGCGCGAGGGACCGGGTTGGCGAGGACCGCACCTTGAATCGAGTTCTCCGCCGCTTGCCAGCCCCCAATAGTCCCGCCATCAATCTACCTGGATGCACCAGGCCGGTAAAGACCCGCATCCTTCGGTCCGCTTCTCGAACCCAGCCAAGTAGCACCCCGAGGGCGCAGGAGGCGCAAGATCCAGCCGGGGCGAGCCTAGGACGTGCTGGCCCCGCAGTGGCGTGGCGGACGACACCCCGCCGCGCTAGGTTCGTTTCCGTCGCAAGAAAGGGAAAGGGAGGGTGATCCATGCACATCGCGCAGTCCACCAGCGCGCGGCCGGCGCCGGTGCTTCGCCTGCCTGCCGGCCCCGGTCAAGGAGGGTTTCTGATCTTGGATCTCGAAGGGCGCGACGGTCAGAGCGTGAAGGTCGTCATCAAGCTCGATGCCCGACTGGTCCACGTGTTGCTCGCCCTCTGGGCGGTGATGGCAGCGGAAGAGAACCAGTCTTGGCCCGCTCGGGGCTGGTGCTCCGCCGTGAGACTGTGCCGGATGATCGAGGCAAAGACCCAGTACCCCATCGGCCAGAAGGCGGTGCGCAACTACATCTCGCAGATCCGCACACGCATCGCGCGCGAGGTCCGCAAAGTCGCCGACAAGCTCAGCAACCCCTTGGCTCCGCACCTATTGATCGAAGGGAAGAGGGGCTTCGGGTTTCGGTTGGCCACCGACCGACTCGAGGTCGTCCTGCCGATGGAGTCCCTGCGAGCCTCCCTGTCGGGTTGAGCCGGCTGGTGTCGTTCGTGGGGCGCCGGCCGGAGCAAGAACTGGGGAAACACCTGGGGAAATACCTGAGGTATTTCCTTCCGGTCGATCCGGCGTATCGTAAGGATGGCCTTGCGGCCGTTGTCCGAATCGGGCGACATCCGCCTCGGGCGCGAGGCGGCCCGAGGAAGACCCCGCGACACGAAGGGAGGCCATCATGCGGATCGCGGTCTGGCAGGCGCGCGGGCGCGGTGAGCCGGTTGCCGTGGAGGGAACCGGCCCGTGGTCCATCTCGGCGGCTGGGGTGCGTGCCGTCGACGAGGCCCAAGCGCCGCTCGATGGCGCGGTCCTCTTGCCCGGCGCCTCCGAAGGACTCGCGTTGCTGGTGACTCCCGAGCCCCTCGAAGGCCGTCTGGCGCGCAACGGCCAACCGGTGGCCGCCGGCATCGAGGTGCTGCGCCACGCCGACCGGTTGGAACTCGCGGACCTGCGCGTTTGGGTCTCGGCGGCGGCCGTCCCCGTCGAGGCCGCCTACGACCCGGCCATCCACGGCGACGAAGCATTCTGTGCCCGCACGCGGAGCAGGCTGCGAGCGGGCGAGCCGATCGTGATTTGTCCGGGCACGGAATCCACGCCGTGCGGGGCGCTGTACAAGGCCGAGGCGTGGGCCTTGGGCCGCCGGTGCCACCACTGTGGCCGCGCCCCCGGCGCCCCGGCATGGAAGCCTCCTGTCCTCGAAAAGGAGACCTACCGTGACCTCGTCCGCCTCGCTATCGACTCCCGACCCGTCGATTGAGCCGCGCTTCGCGCGACTGGCCGAAAGCGCCACCCTTTCGGGCAGCGCGTTTGGGAACTGGCGTCGAACCAGGCTGGTGCAACTCGGCGCAGGCCATCTGGGGAGCCGGTTGGCCCCGGAGATTGTCCGCAGCGGCGCCTCGGTGGCGATCTACGACCCCGAGGCGGTCTCGCCGGAGAACCTCGGGACGCAGGCCTTCTCGTCCGTGGGTCTCAACAAGGCCGAGGCGGTTTGCCAGGCGTGCGAGCAGATTCGCCCTGGCGCCGCACAGTCCCGCCCGTACGATGTCCGCCACGCCGGCGTCGGCGAGTTGGCCGCTGCCGACGGCATCATCGACTGTACCGACGACGCTCGTCTGGAGTGGATGCTGACGGAGATCTCCAACGGGCTGGCGATTCCCATGTTCCGGTTGGCGATCGATGGATCGGGCGAGCACAACCTGGGCCGAGTTCAGGTCTCCCACGGCGGTGGCGGCGCGGCGTGCCGCCTGTGCCCCAAGACCCCGGAGCAGATTCTCCGCCGGGCAACCCGCACCCCGTGTCCCGGCGCCGGTGGCGACGACCGCGGTCCCACGCGGGCCGGGCCCGCGGTCGGCCTGGCGGTGGTCGGCGCGGCTTTGCTCATGTTGCAGCGCTACTTTGGTGGGCGTCGCCGCGACGACGTGCTCGACGCCCACGTGCTGGTCGACCTCGATGCCTTCCACCTCGTGACGATGCGCGAGCCGCGAAGCAGTTCGTGCGTGTCCGGGCATGTGGTCTGGGATCTCGTGCGCACCGACCGCGACGCCCGGCAGACGACCTTCGGCGAGTTGTTCGATCTGGCCGAACGCGAGTTGGGTCGCCGGGTGGAAACCCTCGAACCCTACGGGCACCCGATCTGCGGCTCGGCACGCTGCGAGTGCGGGGCCGAGGCGACGGCGCTGGGCACGCGCTGGGTCGCGGCGCCGTCCTGCCCGGCTTGCGGCGCTTCCATGGACTGGCAAGCCCACACCGGCAAAGATCGCTGGTCGCGCGCCGAGGCCCGGCAGGCGAGCATTCTCGATCGTACCGCGGCGGAACTCGGGTTGCCCTTGCGCGGGGCCATGCTGGTGGCGCGCACGGGCGGCAAGGCGCCTTTGCGCCTCTTGTTGCAATGAAACGCGAACCAACCACCGGACATTACCAGGAGCCGGCCATGGAAAGAACTCCGAACGCATTCCGAGACGAGTTGCCGCTGCGCCTGTTCGAGGCGATGCTGGCGGTCTCGCGCGACGAAGGCCCGCTCGAGGAAGACACGCCCGCGGCGCGCGTCACCCGCGAATTCCTCGCCAACAACTGGGCCCGGGCGCGCGATGGCCTTTTGGCCAAGACGCGCCGGATCGAGGTGCAACCGGAAATGTCGGCCGCGCCGCGCGTGTTCCATTTCGCCATCCACCGCCCGTACAAACGCAAGGCCGCCGACGGCAGCGTCGAGCTGGTCCCCGGCCCGATTTTCGGCACCGTGTTCTACCGGCACGATTTGTTCACCTGCGACGACGACGTGCCGACCGTGGCCGTGGCCCTGCACGACCGGGCCACGTTCCATGCCAACTTCTCTCGGCGATATGGCTTGCTGTGCCTCGGCGCGGTCGACGAGCTGGGTGGGGCGGGCGGCGGCCCCATTCCCTTGGATCGCCTGCTGGAGCACGTGTACCGCATCATGAGTTACGCCAACTTCCGCGTGACCCACCCCGCCGATCCGGAGGCCGCACGCTACTTCGCCACCGATCCCGATGCCCTTCGCGGGCTGGAGCACGTCGAACCCTTGTACTGACTTGACCCCACGCGGCGGCAGTTGGCCGTCAACGCGGACTGCCTCTCGTACCACCCCGTTGCGGAGACCCGACATGGCCCACGCGGCGATTGAAGACCGAACGACCGCTGGGCGGCACGCGCAGCCGCCGGAGCGTTGGCTCGCCCGCCACACGACGAAGCTCGACGAGGCACTACGTTCCATTCGGGGACTTACGATGAAGGACGAGCACCGCGGGACGCTGGCGGCCGGCTCCGTACTGGCTGAACTTCGTGTCGAGCCCCACCAATGGATCCGGATCGACGCCATTCTCGACACGCCTCCCGAGCCTTGGGATGCCCTGCGTGTCAACCATTGGCTCCCGGGGAACCTGCGGTACGCGCAGGCGCCAGGCCGCATGGCTTTGGTGGCGGAAACCATGATCAACGGCGTCGCGCACCTGGCCGACAGTCTCGGCGAGATCCGCCGCGGGCTCCGGTCGGCTGCGCGCAACGCCGACAGGCAGATGGCCGGCCCGCTCGCGACGAGGCTGCAAGACGATCTCGCGGTCGACCGACAGGCATTGGCTTCCGCCCTCGAACGACTGCCCTTCGGCGAGCAGTCACTGATCGAGCGGGAAGCAACGTCCGCGGCCGGTTCCTTCTGGGAGGTTCGGCCCCGTGTGGCGGGCGAACCGGTCGCGGTGCTGGTCGAGTGGTCAGGCGGGCGCGTCCGGCTTGGCCGAACCGTATTGACCGGGCCGAGGCCATCGGCGCCGTTGGCCGACCAGGCCCTCCGCCTGAATAGCCGGTTCCGGCTGTGCCGCTTGGCCCTAGCGGGCGAAGACCTGGTGGTCGAGACCCTGCTTCACGCTGGGGTTATCGAGCCTGCGTGGCTGGCTGCCGCGGCGCACGCGGTCGCGACGGCAAGCCGGTACGGCCAAGCGAAACTGGAGGCCCTGGTGCGCCACGAACCGGCGGCCAGGTGGTACGCCACGCTGTTGCTCCCGAAGGCCGTGGCGCGGGACGCGCGGTGAGGGCATCAAGACACGGCACGGCCGGAAGGCCATGCCCCAATGGTGTGTGGCGTCGCGGTCGCCAGACTGCGACCCGTGTTCCAACCAGCGTGAGAAAGCGAGGTGATTTATGGTGGCGGCAACCCTTCCAGACCGCAAGATCACGATGACCGACTTGGGTGGTTTCAAGCGGTTCCAGGCCGCGCTCGATGCCGAGTTGACGCCCAGGCATACGGTGGCCCAGGCCGTGGACCATTACCTGGCCCAGATGCGGATTCCGAAGAACGGCCTGGATTTCATGGCCTTCAGCCGGGGCGTTCGGCTCGACGGCAATACGGTCTTGGGCGATCTGCCCGAACAGGACACCGAGTGGACCGTGATGCCCGAGGTCGCGGCCGGATGACCGGGCGATCGCGCCCGCGCCGCCGAACGGCCCACCGCGTCGCCGGCGCAAGACTTGAACGAGGAGTCCGTGTCATGCACGTGACGATCGATGGAGACTACGATGTCTGCCTGGAGTTGCGGGCGGAGCGATCGACGCAAGGGCCGCCGTTGGTCAGCCAGTGTGTCACCGAAGACCTCGCCGATCTGGTCGAGGAGACGCACACCCGCGGCGTTCTGGCGGACGTTCTGCCGGCCGACGGCCGCGACCTGGAAGCGGCCGTCCGGCCGGTTTGGGCCGACCGGCCCCTCATCCGCCATTTCGAGATCACGGTCACGGTCCAAACGGCGCAAGGCCCGCGATCGTTCACCCAGCAATGCGCCGGCGGCCGCTGGGTCCGCCGGGCCGAGGCGCTCCGCCTGGCGATGATCGCCGAGGGTACCCTGGCCGAGGACGCCGCGGCCTACCGCGTGCTCGTCGCCGTGCCGCGCCGGGGTCCGGCCGTGCTCGACGGTCTGCCGATCGAAGCGCCACCCATCGTCGACGAGACATTGGAGGAGTACGGTGTCCGAGTTCTGGGCGCCGGGTCGCTGGTCCCCTCGCGCCCCGTGCTGGTCAACCGCCGCATGGTGGCCGACATGACGGAGCGCACGGAACGAAGCGGGGTGACGGAGACGGGCGGTGCGGTGCTCGGCAAGCTCCTGCGTCTGCCGGAGCCTCTGCCCGGCACGTCGACGCGCGTCGTGACGGTCGTTGCCGCCGGCCTGGCCGACGAGCGGCACGAGGGGGCGCCCTCATCGTTTCGCTTCAGCCCCGAGGCCCTGGTCGAGGCCGCGCAGATCGCGCGGCTCCGGGGGCACGGCGAGTCGGTGCTGACCGCCTGGCACTCGCACGGCTGGGGCACCGACTGCGCCCGCTGCAACCAGAGCGCCTGCCCCCTGCCGACGGTCGATCAGCTCTCGTTGGACGACTACAAGGTGCTCGAGAGCCTATTCCCGTCCAAGGCCACGCTCATGCCGATCGCCGGCCGGAGCCCGGGATCCCAGAGCCGACGGCCCGCCGTCGCGATCCACCACTGGTGCGGCGGCACGATGCGGCCGCTGCGATGGCAAGAGTACGACGAGTAACCACGAGGAGGAATCGACATGCCCGAGAGCACGAACCGAGGCCCGGACCAGGACGACATCCAGCGGTGCCTGCACCAGTGCTTGACCGATCCGGCGGCCGCGGCCAACGAGATGGTCTCGTTG
>JANLFZ010000012.1:24260-27617 GCA_024653385.1 Thermoguttaceae bacterium
TGTACAAGACCCTCGAGGACCTGCTTCGCCCCAAGGCGGCCCTGTACCCGTTGGAGCGGTTCTACCTCGACGACAAGGGGCGGCCGTGCGCCCTGGTGAACCTCGGCGGACAGCGGCGCGAATTGCCGGTGGCCGACCACGTCGATGCCGAAGCCCTCGCGCGGCTCGAGCCCTGGCACTGCGTGAAGGTGCATCCCACCGAGATGATCGTCGTGGGGATCGACACCGACGAATCGCTCCGCTCGATGGCCTTGGGCGAGATGGCCACGTACAAGGCGACGCGGGACGGTCCGCAGGGCCTGGTGACCGTCTCGCGCTTCGGGCGCGACGAGGAGGTGGTTCGACTGGCCCCGTCGCTTTGCGGCCGCTCCCTGGCGCCCGGCGACCGGCTGGTGCTTCACCGCGACAACCCGCGCTGGGCCATCGACATCGTCCCCGCGCAGCAGGTCGAAAGCCGGTACGAGATTTCCGTCAGCCAGATTACGACCCGGTTCGACGATCTGGCCGGCCTCGATGGGGTGATCGACCGGATCGTCGAGGACTGGCTGATGCGCCTGGTGTACAAGGAGATCGGCGAGCGGTTCGATCTCGAGCCGCTGCGGGGCATGATCCTCTACAGCTACAAGCCGGGGATGGGCAAGACGGCGCTGGTGCGCGCGATGATCCGGTGGCTGTACGAGCTGGGGCAAGTGCGCGGTTTCGACGTGGTGCTCTACAACATCCAACCGAACGCCCTGAAGAGCATGTGGCACGGCGAAGACGCCAGGCTCGTGCGCGAGGAGGTCTGCGGCACGATTCGCGCCCGGCTCACCCGGCCGCGAACGCGCCCCCTGGTCGTGGCGGTGGTTTTCGACGAAGTGGAATCGCTGGGCAAGCGAACCGGCGGGAACGACCGGATTTCGGGTTACTACGCGCCGGCCGCCAACGACGCCGTGCAAGCGCTCTTGGCGGGCATGGACGGCATCGAGCCGTTGAAGGCATCGTCCGGTCCCCCGGCCGACGTGGTGTGGATCGGGTTGACGAACCGGCCCGACGCCTTGGACGACGCCTTGAAGCGTCCCGGGCGCATGGGCGACCTGGTGATCGAGATGCCCGACTACGGCGAAGACGCCGCCGCGCGAATCCTCGCCGTCTACGCGCGCGCCCACGCCCTGCCGTGGTACCTCGGCGGCGAGATCCGCCGCGAGGTCGAGCCGGACGAGGTCTTCTCCCGGATCCTCCGGCCGGCCGTGACGCGGGCGTTCGCGACGCCGGTTCTCCGCTACGCGACCGAGGGCCGGCCATCGATCGACGTGACGGCGGGCGAGGTTCTGGCGGGCGTGAACTACAAGAACGCGATGAGCCGCGCGAAACGCCGCGCCGCCCGACGCATGTTGCGCCGCGAGGGAACCGCGGCGATCGGTTTCGAGGACGTGGTCGACGGCCTGCTCGAAGAAGCCCGCACCGTCGCCGGCCAACTCGACGCCGACCGCCCGATGCTCGAGCGCCACCTGCACCTCAAGGTCCCGGTGCTCCGAACCGCGCTGGTCCCCGAACACGAAATGGTCGAACACCGGTATCTCCGCGCCGTGGCGAGTTGATTCGTTCCCAGGCCCTTTTCGAGAGTCCCCATGCCTCTGCCCAAGTACATCGCCCGCGATGCCGAGTTGCTCACCGCCGGCGCCGACCCCGAGGGTCAACCCATGGCCCCCTGGGAAGCGGCCCGGCGCCTGCTTGCCCGCGTGGATGCCGCGTTCGAGCCGTACGGCGTCCGGGCGTGGTCGCAACACACGCGCGACGTGCGCGACACCAACTGGTCGTCCGGCGGGTCGGGATCCGCCATGTCCATCGATTGTCTGCGCACGTGGGCTCCCAACGGTCAGTGCTTCTACTCGGACATGGCGCACTGGGAAGGCTGCACCGCCGAGACGCTGTCGGCGCGACGGTACGCGGCGCAGTGCCTCAGCACGCTCGTCGTCGCCGACCGTGCCCGCCAAAGGGCCGAGAACGACGCAGAACCCGGCACGCGCTTCATGCTCTCGGCCCACAACGTCGACGCCCACGACCCGGGCATTTCCTGGGGCACCCACCTGAACGTGAGCGTCAGCCAAGACCTCTGGGCGGACCTGTTCCTCGACTGGCGCCATCCGGCGCGACTGGGCTTCGTGGCCAGCGGCCTGGCGGCGGCGGTCACCTGGTTCGGGGCCGGGTACCTGATGCCGCTGCGCGATGGAAGCACCATCTTCTCGCTGTCGGCCCGCGCCCACCATCTGGGCCGGGTGGTCAGTACCACCACGACCACCGCGTTCGAGCGTGGGCTGCTCCACACCCGGCGCGAGCCCCACGGCGACGGGATGGACCGGCTGCACCTGATCGGGTTCGACTTCCAACTCGCCTCGGCGGCCCTCTCGGCCGTGTTCGTCCAGTGCCTCCTGGCCGCCGCCGAAGAAGGTTATTGCGGTCCGATCCTGTACGATCCGTTGCGGGCACAGCATGTGTGGAGCTGGCGATTGGACGTGGCGACAGGTCTCTTGCCGGCAACGGCCCTGCTGATCGACGGCCGAACCGTGACGTTGCCCCAGTACATCCGCGAGCTGGCCGAGGCATTCTTGCAGATGGTCGAGTGCGGGCTGATTCCCGAACACGCCGTACCCGACGCCCCGCGGTTGCTGCCGATCGTCATCGACATGACCCACTACGCCGAGGAAGGGTCGCTGGAGAAGCTGGCGCGGCACTCCGACTGGGCCGCGCAGCTTCTGACGCTTCTGAGTCTGTGCGAGGAACCCGGCGTGCGCCTGGGCGACGCGGTGACGGTCCTGGCCAATCAGGATTACGCCAGCGTCGATCGCGACCGCGGCACCTTCTGGCGGCTGTGGCGCGAAGGGCTCGTGGATCCGATGGTCACGCCGGAGGACGTCGAGCGGTGCCTGCAAGACGGCCCGGAGGAGACCCGGGCGTGGGCCCGAGGCCGCATCGTGCGGGAGTTCGGCCCTTGGATCGCGGGCATGGATTGGGGCTACATCCTCTTGCGCCGGGACGACTCGCGATGGGGACCTCGCCTGCGCATCGAGATGCCCGACCTCGACAGCCTGAACCGCAAACGCTTCGAACCGGTGCTGCGTGCGGCCCGAACGGTCGACGACCTGGATCGCTTGCTCAACGAACAGGCGCAAGCGGCCACGTCGGAGTCCGACCCGCTGATGGAAATCGCCTGCGAACTTCCGGCGGAACGCGAGACGTCATGAGGAGGAGAACATCATGTCCGAAAAGACTTTGGTCCGTCCCATCGAGCCCTCGACCCGAACCGCCGGGCCGGGCGATCCCGGCGAGCCCGGCGGCGCGGCCGCGATCCTCGAGCGGGCCGCGGCCTGGCGCGAC
>JANLFZ010000139.1 GCA_024653385.1 Thermoguttaceae bacterium
CGCTTCGCTTCCTTGGGTTCCATAAGATTGCCCAACTTATTGTTTTACAGGCCCTCAGCGCGCCACGCGGAAACCGATGTAGTCGCTGTCGCCGGGGCCGGTGCCGCTGCTGCTCGGCGGAAGATACCAGATCCGGCAAGCGGGGCGCAGGCTCGAGGCTCCGTCGTCCCAACACCCCCCCTTGACGCAACGGTAGGCGTTGGTGCGGTCGAACGGTTTGGGATTCCCGGGATACGACTTGTGCCAATCGGCGACCCATTCATACGCATTGCCGGCCATGTCCATGCAGCCGTAGGGGCTGGCGCCCTCGGGATAACTGCCGACGGGCGCGCTCTGGTTCACTCGGTAACCGCCGCCCGCGGGGTTGTGATCCTCGGGGTTATTGCACTTCTCCGGATCCCAGGTGTCGCCCCAGGGCCACGTGTTGGCGTGCTGCCTCTTGGGATCCCAGCGGGCGGCCTTTTCCCACTCGGCTTCCGTCGGCAGTCTTCCGCCGGCCCACTTGCAGTAGGCTTCCGCCTCGTAATACGTGACACCCACCACGGGATGCTGGTCCGTCTGGACGAATCGCGGATGGCCCAATCCGTGGCCAATCCACTCCTGCTCGGCGGCCCAGTGCTCCGGCGCGTTGCGTTTCTCGTTGGGATTGGGCCTTAGGACTTGAGTAAACTGGCCGTGCATTCCCGCATAGACGACGAATTGGCTTTCCTTCCATTTCCAACCTTCCCGCGACCAGTAGGCTGGATTTTGATAACCGCCGGCCTCGATGAATTTGCGGTATTGCCCGCGGGTGACCTCATACTTGCCGATCTGGTAGGTCGGCAGGTACACGGAGTGCTGGGGAAACTCCTCGGGCCCGTCGGCCCCCTCGTGCCCGTTATTGCCCATCAGGAAACTGCCCGCCGGAATGGTGATCATCTCGCCAAGCCGATCGTCGACGTTGGCGGCGGCTGCCTGGTGAGCGTCCTTGTCGGCTTGTTGGGGGGGAACCTTGGCCTGCTCGGGCTGGGCGGCTTCGACCGGTCCCAAGCCGGCCAGGATCACGACAACCACTGCCCAACCCATGCGGCGCGTCGGAGTATTCGCGGCAGGTAATCGCGGCCAGCCTCCTCGTAGGTTGGTCATGGTTGTCTCCTGTTTGGGGTGGACGCCTACCGCCAAGCTACCCGCAGTTCGCAGCGGGGCGGTATCCGAGAATACTTGAATCGCGGGTATCCCAGGGCCAGAGTGCCCAGGACGATATGACCCTGCGGCAAGCCGAGCAACTTCTGCAACGGAGGCCACGTATTGGCGGTCATGTCGATAAGACCCATCCAGCAAGTGCCGAGGCCCGATGCGCTGGCGGCCAGCTCAAAGTACGTTTGCGCAATGATGCCGGCCGACTGCGCCAACGGATTGGCTTGCGGCCCGTGGGCCATCACCAGGTGGGGCGCGCCGCGAGAAACAACATCCACGCCATCGTCCCAGGCCTGGACAAGACGCGCGAGGACGTCGCGAATCGCCAACCCGGGGGTCTGTTCGAGCATGTTGCGAAGCCCATCGACGACCCTTGCGGCAATCTGCCGGACCTGTGTGGTGTCGTGAACAACCAGCCAATGGACGGGCTGCGAGTTGCAGCCCGACGGCGCAAAACGCGCAATATCCAGCAGTTCGCGGATGGTCTCCCGCGGAACGGCGCGGTCCTCGTAGTTCCGAATCGATCTGCGGCTCCGCAGCAACTGCCCGACCTGCTCGATCCCGATGCGCAGGTCGTCCCGAATGGGGAGGCACTGCGCGGGCGCCGCATACTTGTGCGACAGGGCCTCCCGCGGACAAGCCGCCACACAGTGGCCGCACAGAAAACACCCCTCGTCGCCCCCTTCGACCGACTGGGGAACCGGATTCGCATCGCTCAACTGGATCAAGCCGGCGGGGCATGCGGCCGCGCAGAGTCCACAACGACCACACTTCTCTCGGTCTACGGCAATCAGACTCATCCACAAGCTCCATGCGAAAACACGGCCGGACGCACGCGAAGTGAGCCGGTTGGGTCTGGCACCTCAGGTCCGCCGTCGGCAACCACTCGCGTGGGTTGACAGTGTACCCGGCTATCCCTCGCGGAGCAACCGTGAGCAAACGGCAGTATCGCGGAAGCCGAGAAGTCGGGTTGTGCCGAGGAGGGGTGGCCGTCCCATTGTTGCGCTCCTTCGTCGCAAGAATCGGGACAGTCCTTCAAGCGCGTCGGTTCCTCGATACACGGGGCAAGGGGCTCCCGAGGTTGGACGATCCTCCTCCCGTGCTGGGTTCTGCTGTGCTACACTTGACGCGAGGTATTCGTCGGCATTGGTCCGTTTGCCCCGTGCTTTCTTGGGATGGTGCAAACCGCACCAGCATTGCGGCCCGCGAGGGGCCGGTCGGAAGGTTTCCCTATGGCCCGCAAAGCCCTCATCACCGGCACGACCGGACAGGACGGCGCCTACCTCGCCGAGTTTCTGTTGGGCAAGGGCTACGAGGTCCACGGCATGGTTCGCCGCTCCAGCACGGAGAACTTCGAGCGGATTGCCCACCTCCGTGGCCGCGTGACCCTGCACCAGGCCGATCTGTTGGATCAGCTTTCGATCGTCGAGTTGATCCAGAAGGTCCGGCCCGACGAAGTGTATAACCTCGCGGCTCAGAGCTTCGTGCCGACCAGTTGGGTCCAGCCGCTCTTGACGGGCGAGTTCACCGGGTTGGGCGTCACGCGCATGCTCGAGGGGATCCGGCTGGTCGACCGCTCGATTCGCTTTTACCAGGCCAGTTCGAGCGAGATGTTCGGGGCGGTCCGCGAGGAACCGCAGAACGAGCATACCCCCTTCTGGCCCCGCAGCCCCTACGGCGTGGCCAAGGTGTACGGCCATTGGATCACCGTGAACTACCGCGAGAGCTACGGCATCTTCGCCTGTTCGGGGATCCTGTTCAACCACGAGTCGCCTCTGCGGGGCAAGGAGTTCGTTACCCGCAAAATCACCGATGCCGTCGCTCGGATCAAGCTCGGCCTCCAGGACAAGCTGCGATTGGGCAATCTCGACGCGATGCGCGACTGGGGGTTTTCGGGCGACTACGTGCGGGCGATGTGGCTGATGCTTCAGCAGGACCAGCCCGACGACTATGTGGTGGCCACGGGCGAAAAGCACTCGGTGCGCGAGTTCGTCGAGTTGGCCTTCCAGCACGTGGACCTCGACTGGCGCGATTGGGTCGAGGTCGACCCTGCGCTGTTTCGGCCCGCCGAAGTGAACACCCTGCGCGGCGACGCGTCAAAAGCCCGCCGCGTGCTCGGTTGGGAGCCCACCGTCAGCTTCCCCGAGTTGGTCCGGATGATGGTCGACGCCGACCTCGCCCGGGTGCGCCGCGAGGAACGAGGACAGGTGAGGGATTAGGGATTGGGGATTGGGGATTGGGGGATTCCAGGCCGGTGAGTCGATCGTACCAGCGTCCGTGGCATGGGTCGTGGCCTTGAGGCGTGCTCGCCGCTCCCCGCCCCTTGCTCCCTGCTCCCCGCTCCCTGCTCCCTAGCTGCTTCCCGTGAAACGCCTGCTCATTACCCTTCTGAAAGTCGGCATCTCGGTCGGCATCCTCGCCTGGCTGTTCGTCGAGGCCCAGCGGAACGCCGTGTTCTACGACCTCTGGGAACGGCCCAAGCGATGGGGGCTGCTCGGAGCCGCCTGCGGGCTGGAGTTCCTCGCGGTGCTCGTGACGCTCGTGCGCTGGCATTTCTTGGTCAAGGCTTTGGGCGTGCCCTTGCCCCTGCGCGAGACGCTGCGCATTGGCTTCTTGGGCTACCTGTTCAACTTGGCGCCCATGGGCATTGTCGGCGGCGATTTGCTCAAGGCCGTGATGCTGGCCCACCGTCAGCCCGAGCGCCGCGCCGAATCGGTGGCCACCGTATTCGTCGACCGGGCGTTGGGGCTGTATGTCTTGTTCCTCGTGGCCTCCGGGGCGATGATCGTCACGGGTTTCTGGCGCGTGGGCGACACCGCGGTGCAACTGGTCTGCAAGGCGACGTTTGCCGTAACCGTCGCGGCCACGGTGGCCATTGCCGCCGCGTTGGGCCCCGACCTGACCCGGGGCAAATCCACCGAATTGGTGCGCAAGATCCCTTATCTCGGCCCGCCGCTGGCCAAGCTGATCGTCGCCGTGCGCATGTACCGGCACCAACTCCCCACGCTGACGTTGGCCACGGCGATGAGCGTGGCGGTCCACAGCCTCTTCGCCACGGCAGTGTACTTGATTGGCGCGGGCCTGTACGACGCCCACCATACGCTGGGCACAAACCTGGTCGTCTCGCCCATCAGCGCGGTCACGGGGGTGCTGCCCATCAACCTCGGCCCGTTCGAAGGGGTCTTGAACTTCCTTTACACCGCGATACCCCTTCCCGATGGCAGCCGTATGGCCTCGGGCCAGGGACTCGTGGTGGCCCTGGGCTATCGCATCGGCACGGTACTGGTTGCGGCTGTTGGCTTGGCTTACTTCGTCGCGGCCCGGCAAGAGGTGGCCGAGCTGATGGAAGAGGCCTCGCACGAGGGTGTAGCTCCGGCGGACGAATTGCAAACACCTGATTTGAGCCGGATCCCAGACTAGGCGATCAGGGCTGTGGCCCCCACGCCGACTGGTCGTTATCCGCTAATCAGGGTCGAGCCTCTGGCGCACGCCACGAACCAACCGCTCGCCCCAGAAGGGGGAAGGGGTGTTTCTGCAAGTATATCCCCCCTGAAGGAGCCAGGGGCCTTGTTCGGACCGCTTGGCTGTGTGAGAATCACAAGCGTGTGACACGATCGCGCGAGGAGTCTATGAAGCTGGTACCCTTGGGTGACAAGGTGGTAGTTCGCCGGACCGAGGCCGAGGATCGGTCCTCCGGTGGAATCGTCATTCCCGACGCCGCCAAGGAGAGGCCGCAACAGGGTCGCGTGCTGTCGGTGGGGGACGGATGCCGCCTGCCTGACGGGTCCCGGGCCAAGCCCCAGGTGGTCGAGGGGGACCGGGTGCTGTTCAACCGCTTCGCCGGGACGGAAGTCGTCATCGAAGGCGAAGAACTTCTTATCCTCGACGAACGCGAGATTCTGGCGGTCGTCGCGTAGGCGGTGCCTCGTGGGCCGATCGGTCCCGACCGCTCGACGAGGCATTTCGCTTTCCGGCCGACTATTCGGCGGCCGATTTCGTGCCGTCGATCGAACCGCTGATCAGCACTCCGCCGGGAAGCGGTCGGCCGGCGCAGAGATAGCCCAGGCGATGCAGCTCGTCGCGCACCTTGCGGAACGACTCGAAGCTGTCTTCATAGACCCAGAGCGTGACCGTGGTGCGCGAAGGGTCGTGCGCGCCCAGGGCCCGGCGGAATTGCGAGCCTTCGGCCAAGGCCGCGTCGACCGGTTCGCCGAGGTCGCTGGAGGCGGGCATGACGGTCCACCGAACCATGCGGATCCCCTCGCGGCGCGCGGTACCCTCCGGACCGCGCACCAACTCGTCGAAGCGCTCGACCGCGTACCGAAAGCGAAATCCCCCTTCCGGGCCGACCACGTTGGCCGATTCCGAGAGGTCGGGGTGGCGCGCGAAGTCGTGCAGTTTCTTGCGCATGTCCTCTTGCGCCAAACGCAGCAACGGCTCGACCGGCACCAGCGCGATCCGGCCGCCGCGGAGCTGGAAGTGCAGCTCGGGGCCATCGACCGGTTTGCTCAAGGGAGTCGGCCGATTCTTGATGATCTCCGGCCGATCGGGCGTCGCCTCCGCGCGGACCCGCGCGGTTTCCAGCTCGTCGAGCGTGGTGCGGGCCGCGGCCACGGCGCGGCGCAGGTCGAAGGCGTCTCGCGCCTCGGCATCCAACTGGCTGCGCCGTTTTGCGAGCCGATCTTCCCATTGCGCAACCTCCCGGGCCAGAACCAGGCGTTGCGCGTCGCGCAAGCCGGTTTCGGCCTGGAGCCGCCGCGTTTCCTCCACGGTCTTGAGCACATCCTCCCGCATCGAGCGTTCGGTAGCCTCGTCCTGCGCCAGCGCGGCGGCCTCGGCCTGGGCGGCTTCGTCCAGCTTGATCTCCACCGGCGCATTGCGGATCCGCATCCCCACGACCATCACGAGGATGATGAGGATGCCGACCATGTTCGTCACGATATCGAGAAACGAATCGTGGCCGGCCGGGGACATTTCTTCGGTTGCGCGACGCGCCATGGCAGCCTCAAGGCCACGCGGTTCCAAGTATCAACGATGCGGGGTTGGGGATTCGAAATTCCCTCGGGACGCCGATCGAGGTTCGCCCGGCCGTTCCACATCGACGCCGCTTTCTTCCAACAGCGTCTTGAGTTCGGCGTAGCGGGCCTCCGCGCCCGGCGCCACGTCGACGGCGAGCACGGGGCGCCAGTACATGCCGCGTCCGGCGACTCCCCAGCGTTTGATGTGTTCCCAGACTGCCGAAATGAGCTGATCGATCGAGTCTTCCATGCGCGCCCCAAGCTGGACGATCTGCTCGACATCGCCGCGCGACTCGCCGAACACGACGAGGCGATCCGCATGGCAGGCGACACGAATCGAACGCGTGATCGGCACCGAGTTTCGGGTGGCGTCGGGCAACGCCCAGTTCTTTCCTCGGCTTGCGGCCAGGCTCTTGGGCGACTTCTCGTCGGCGGCCTCGGGGCGTTTGGGCGGGCGTTCGTAAGGCACCCATTCGCCCGGCCGCAAGGCCACGCCTCCCGCCGGGTTGGCGTCGCGCGGATCGTCCGGCTTTTCCGGCGGCAGCACGCCTCGGGGACGCGGCGCCGGGCGTCCCGGGGGCGCGGCCTTGCCTGCCGAACCGCTCGGCGGGCGTTGGCCCTCCCCCGGCCGTGCGCCCGCACCTTCCCTTCCGTCTTCGCGGATCAGGCCACCGCCGCCAGGGGCCGCGCGATAGATCGCCTTGGGGCGCTCCGCCGAGCGACCGGAACCGCCCGCCCCCGCCAACAGCATCGCCAGTTGACGCTGTTCGGTCCGTGCCGCGGCAACGGCCTTCTGGACGACGAGGTTCAGTTCGGGGTCCGGTTGCGGGTAGCGGAGATTCCAGTCGGAGCCGACCAGTTCGTAGCCGAACTCCGCCCCCCAGGATTTCATCGCCTCGCGCGCGGCGCAAAACGCAACGATTCCTTCCGGCCGAACGATCAACAGCGGGTACGGCTCCTCGCGCGCGCCGTCGCCGGATGGTCCTCGCGCGGCAAGATGCTCGCGCGCAGCCCGCAGGGCCGAGGCCAACGGGTTCTGGGGCCCCAACGGCTTTTCGAAGTCCTCGGGCGCCAGCTCGATGCCCTCGGGTTGGATCACCACCGCGTCGGCCCGGCACTCGAGGTAGATGGGGCGCCGCGCGGTTCCGCGGGGACCTTCGTAGGGTAAGATCGCATACGATTTCGCGCGGCCGGCCGCGGCCCGCCGGGCCTCGTCGAGCCGTTGCCGCGCCTCGGCAATCTGCTGCTCCAGGCGATTCCGTTCGGCTTCCAGGTTCTGCCGGTCCGAAGGGGTCGGGCCGATCTTCTCCAACTCGGCCCAGTCGGCTTGGAGGCGGCGGAGCCGCTCGTGCAGCTGCCGGGCGTGCTGTTCGACGTGGCCCAGACGCAGCCGGGCCTCGGCCAGTTGTTCCTCGGTTTTCTGGCGAGAGTCGGCCACGACCGAGATTCGCCAGCGTACCATGTCGCGCGCGGTGGCCAGATCGGAGGCGACTTCCGCCTGCTTGGTTTGGGCGGCCCGCGATGCCTGGACCCGCGCCTGCCTCGCCAGCACGACCAGCACGAGAATCAGGGCGCCCATGGTGCAGACGAGGACCGCAAGGAACGGGAACAGCGCGACGCGTGAACCGCCGTGCGCGCGAGCTTGGTCCGATCGGCGTTTCATGCGGCCTGACTCGTTCGACGCACGCGGTCTCCCAGTGCCCCGGAGCCGTGCGGGAGGTCTCCCAACCGGGCGTTCAACAGATGAATGGCCGCGGCGAGGTTCGCCACGGTTTCCTCGAAGCGTCGCGACTCGGATTGCTGCCGGGCGTGCGCGGTCAGCGTATCGCCCAGCGAGGCGGCCAAGGCGGCCTGAAGTTGTCGGCCCGCCTCGCCCGCCATGTGGGTCCATCGCTCCTGGGCCGCCTCGAGCGCGCTGCGCCACAGGTCGGCCTGGCGGCGGACCAGTTGCTCGAGGGACGCGATCATCGCGTCGGCGGCGCGACGCACGGCAGCCGCGTCGTGGTCCCGGCTGGCGCCCAGGGCAGGGAACCTGCCCGAGAGTTCGGCCTCGACCCGTTCGTCCACCTCCGCCAACAAGGCCGTCTCGGCCCGATCGACGTAATGCTGCACGAACATCAGCAAGATCGAAAGCGCCAAGGCCAGGGCGGTCGTGTCGAAGGCCACGCCCAAGCCGGCCGTCACCTCGATCATCGACTCTTCCAAGGCATTCGGCTTGAGGCTGGCGATGGCCATCGTGATCCCGATGACCGTCCCCAAAAAGCCGAGGATGGGAATGGCCCAAACGATCAGTCGCAAGAGCCCCAGGCTGGCATGGGCCCGATCGCGGTCGAGATCGGCCAGGTGCTTGAGGTGCTCGTCGAGCCCTTCGGCCGACTGGTGTCGCGAAACATATTGGAGTCCCTCGCGCAGTCGTCGAACGAGGTAATCGTCGTGCCGTTGCGGAGGAAGCCGATCGAGTCGAGCCAACAGGGCCTCGGCCTCCGCCGGCGACTGCCCCCCGCGAGGCATCGGCCCGAACACGGCCAAACCAAGTCCCCGGCGCTGCGACGCCAGATCGATGGCCTTCAGCGCGAGCACCGCAAGACCAACGAAAAACAAGTAGATCTCGGTGTAGTTGACCGGATGGCCGGCACAGTACCGCGGGAAAAACTCCTGGCCCAACATGCGTTGGTGGACAAGCACGTAAAACGCGGTTCCGACGATGGCTCCCCACAAGAGCGGTGAGCGGGCGACTGCCTGAGCAACCCGATGGACTCGATTCACCGTACTCCTCCTGAAGGTACCCAACGATGTGGTGGTGTGCATACGCATTGCCACTTTCTGGTTATTCAGTCCAACCAGAAAGGGCCCGACCAGGCGGGTGGAACCGACTCGGTTAGCTCGGATCGAGTCTAATCAAGTTCCCAATCCTGAAGTCGGCAAGCCACGGCGCGGTATCACCCGATTCGGCTGCTCCTCAAAATCGACCTAACCGGCAAACTTGATGAGACGAAACCGAAGAAACCGGTTCTTTCGCCAGAAGTGGTTCGACCGGCAAAGATTGCCAAAGTCGCTCGGCAGCGCAGGCCGATACCAACAGTCGTCGTATGCCGGGACTTGCGGCAGGCAAGCTGATGGGCATCCAGACGATCGACCGGGAGTGTATGACGGCCCTGGTTCGCGTCACACGAACCTGGTGAGCACGTTCCCAGGGGGGAAACAGTCCGGGCTGGGTCCGATTCAGGCCCGCCCGGACTGTTGATTCTCTCTTTCCCCCATCTCGCGCCCCGGCAACCTCTAAGCGGCTCCACGCCGCAGCATTCTGCGTTGTGGGCGGTCCGCGAGCCGTTCCGATGGGGAGAGCGTCGAGCCCCTGGCGGAAGACCGACCGCAGTGCTATTCTTGGGCAGGGCTGCAACGATCATCGACGAGCTATCCATGCCCTCGCAAGATTCGTCCCCCGAGTCGCAGGCTGAGTCGTTTGCCTCGGGGGGCTCGCTCCGGGCGCTCAAGGCCCTCGGTCAGTGTTGCCGCGTTCTCGTTCGGGCTCAAGACGAAGGGCGATTGCTCGTCGAGGTCTGCCGAATCTGCACCGAGTGGGCCGGGTATCGCATGGCGTGGGTGGGCCTGGCCGAACAAGACGAGGCCAAGACGATCCGCCCCGCGGCTCAAGCGGGATTCGAGGAAGGGTATCTCGAGCAAATCCGTGTCACCTGGGCCGACAGCGAACACGGGCGTGGCCCGGTGGGCACGGCGGTGCGCACCGCCTCGCCATGCGTCATCCGAGACACCGGCGCGGATCCGCGCTTCGCTCCGTGGCGCGACGAGGCCTTGCGCCGCGGGTACGCCTCGTGCGCCGGCCTGCCCCTGATGCATGAGGGCAGAACGCTCGGGGCGCTGGCCGTGTACGCCCCCGAGAAGGACGCCTTCGACGAGACCGAGTTGGGCGTGCTTCAGGAACTGGCCGACAGCCTCGCGTATGGCATCATGGCCCTTCGGACGCGGGAGGCGCTGCGCCGCGCCCACGATGCCTTGGAGGAGCAAGTCCGCGATCAGACGCGGGAACTGGCCGCATCGCACGAACGGTACCGGGCGCTGGTCGAATCGTCCCAGGACGCGATCTTCCAATTGGACCGCGACGCACGACTGCTGTTCGTCAACACCGCGGGCGCCCGGCCGTTGGGCCTCGAACCCGCGACCCTTATCGGGAAGACCCTGGCCGAACTCTTTCCCCAGGAAGCCGCCGAGCAACTCGTCCCCGAGGTGCGGAAGGTCTTCGACTCGGGCGTGCCGCTGACCAGCGAGCGCTCCATCCACGTGGCAGGCACGTTGGTAACGTATTCGACCGTGCTGGCCCCGGTGTTCGGCGCCGACGCTCGGGTGGAATCGGTCGTGGGCATTGCCCGCGATGTCACCCGGCGCAACCTGGCCGAAGCGGCCCTGCGCCGGTCGGAGGCCCGATATGCTCAGCTCCTCGAGAGCCTGCCCAACTTCGTGTTGGTGGTCGATTCCGAGTCGGTCATCCAGTACGCGAACCATCCGGTGCCCGGCGTCTCGATCGAACAACTGGTCGGTTCGCTGGGCTTCGGCCACCTCGTTCCGGAACACCAGGAGCAATGCCGCCGGGCGCTGGGCGCGGCGCTGGCCACCGGGCAGGTCCAGCAGTTGGAAGTGCTCGACCGCTATGGCCTGTGGTGGTCCTGCCAGGTCGTGTCGCTGTCGGAACTCGAGGGACGCCCTCTGGCGATGGTCATTTGCGCCGATGTCACGGCGCGTCACGCGGCCGAGGAGGCGCTCCGGCGGAAAGAGCAGTCGCTGCGGCAACTCCTGGAAGTCTACGAGCGGCACCGCCAGCTCATGGCCTACGAGATCCACGACGGCGTGACCCAGCCGTTGGCCGGCGCGTTGATGACCCTCGAGGGCACGGTGCCGCTCTTGCAAGAGAACTGCGCCAACGTCACCCGCCAGGGCTTCTCGCGCGTCGCGGACCTGTTGCGCGAGGGAATCGCGCAGTCGCGGCGACTCATGGGCGGGCTGAGGCCGCCGGTCCTCGACGAATCGGGGTTGCCCGCCGCGCTGGATTACCTCGCGCACGAGGTCCGCAAGGACTCGGGGATCGAGGTCGCGCTCGCGCTCGAGATGGAGGCCGGCCGGCTGGCCGCGCCGCTGGAGACCGCCGTGTTCCGCATCGTGCAAGAGGGGTTGGCCAACGTGGGCCGCCACAGCCGGAGCCCCAGTGCGCGCGTCGCCGTGCTCCAGAAGGGCGATCGCCTGCGCATCGAGGTGGAGGACCAGGGGGTGGGGTTCGACCCCGAGGCGGTCGATCCCGCGAGGTTCGGCCTCCAGGGGATCCGCGAGCGCGCGCGGCTCTTGGGCGGCGAGGCGACCATCCAGAGCGCCCCGGGCCGCGGCACGCGCATCGCCGTCGACCTTCCCGTGGTGAAAGCCGCCGCGGCGGACGACGAGTAGCCTATCGCAGGAAACCCACGAAGAAGCTGAATACCTGCCGGTCGTCGCCGTCTTCCTTGACCACGGGGAAGGCGAAGTCCAGGGCGATCGGGGCAGGGCCCATGGCCGGGATGGTGATGCGCAGGCCGAAGCCGGGCGAGACACGGTATTTGTCGGTCCAATCGCTGATCTTGGGCTCGACGGTGCCCGTGTCGCAGAAGACCACGCCGCGGAGCGTGTCGTCGGCGGTGATGGGGAACAGGTATTCGATCGAATTGAGCAGCATGAAATGTCCGCCCACGGTGAACCCGTGGACGCGGTGCGAGGCCCCGCGGAAGTCGAACCCGCGAATCGTCGAGAACCCGCCCGCGAAGTAGTGGTCGTACAGCGGGGTGTCGTCGCCGCTTACGCCCATGCGCGTGCTGAGGCTCAGCACGTGCCGGCCGGAGCCGTCGGGATGCTGCCGCAGCAGGAAGTATTTGCGGAAATCGAAGTCGGCCCGGGGATAGCTGAACGTGCCGATCACCTGCTCGAAGCCCACGTCGAGCAGGTAGCCCTCGGTGGCCAGAAACGTGTTGTCGCGCTTGTCGAGCGAAAGCCCGGCGCGGAAGCCGTGGAGCGTCGACGCCCCGAGCACTTCGTCGAGATCCGGGATCACGCCGGGCGGAACGATGGGGTTGAAGACCTTGACGTTCTCGCCGCGGTAGGTCAGCGTGCCGCTGAGGTCGGGCACGAACTGATAACCCAAGGCCACCCGGCCGCCCGCGCGGCTCTCGTCCCACTCGTAGAATCGCCGCTCGTAGTAGTGCCCGCTCAGGCCGAGGCTCACCCTCGTATCCATCAAGTACGGCTCGGTGAAGTTGATCGTGTAGCGCTGCACCTGGGTGCCGGGCATGGCCTCGAAGCGGAAACGCTGTCCCGCCCCGCGGAAGGCCGTCGCATTGCGGATGTCTTCCCAACTCCTCGGCAACCGGGTCCAGTCGAAGTTCTGCTCGTCGATCACGAACGAGCCGACCACCCCCAGGTCCGAGTTCACGCCCACGCTAAACAAGAACCGGCCGGTCTGCGTCTCCTCGAGTTCCGGCTGAAGGGGCACGTACAGGGGAGGCTCTTCGTTGGGCGGTCGGCCCAAGAGGGCTTCGGGATCTTGGAGCGGTTGAGGGCGTATGGCCGGCTCGGCGGCAAACGGAGCGTTTCGAGGCACGGTCGTCTCGGGACGGGCCAGGTGGCCGTAACCCGGCGGCGCGGCGCCGGGCACCGAAACGGTTCCCCCAGGCACCATAGCGCCCTCGGGCACCGGGCCCGGCAACGGAGCGGAGCCGGCAAGCGGCGGCCTCGGTTCGGCGGTCGGCGCCACGGGCTGCGGCCGAGTATCA
>JANLFZ010000140.1:0-315 GCA_024653385.1 Thermoguttaceae bacterium
TTGGCGGGCGGTCTGCACGCTGCGAAAGACGTTCCATCCCAGATAGCACACCCCGGTGAAAATCGCCAGCAAGAGGGCAGCCGCTACCAGCTTCGTCGCTCGATCCGCCAGGCGACGGAGCACGTTTGCCAGCCCGAGTCCGCGGCGCCGTCGGAAGTCGGCCTCGGCCGCCTTGACCGTCTCTTCCCACATGTGGCGCATCTCTTGGTCCATTCGGAACCGCCTTGCTTGGCGGATGGCCTCCTTGCGTTTCTCGGCCGGGTGGGGCGTCTTGGGGGGCAATGCCACGCTCAGCCGGGTGCTCACGGCCGCGGG
>JANLFZ010000140.1:325-2723 GCA_024653385.1 Thermoguttaceae bacterium
CACGGACGACACCACGGTGTCGCCCGTGGACGCCGGCCGGCTGTGCGCCGGCGCCTGGCCCGTGGGTCGGCAAGCCGCAAACGGACGCAGCAACGCGATGACCTCGGTCATCGATTGAGGGCGGTGTTCAGGCCGCTTGGCCAGCATTCGGCGGAATACGGTGTCCAACCCCTCGGAAACGTCGGCCCGGTGTTGGCGCAGCGACGGTATCGGTTGCTGCTGGTGGGCCACCAGTTTCTCCACGAGGCCCTCGGCCACAAACACCGGCCGGCCCGTCAAGAGAAAAAACAAGGTGCAACCGAGGCTATAGATGTCGGCTCGATGGTCCGCCCGCCGCACATCAGCCGCCTGCTCGGGCGACATGTAATCGACGGTGCCCATGACCTGCCCGGCATGGGTCAGGCTCGGATCCACGGTGGGATCGTCCGGCCCCAAGCGTTCTTGGAACCGGGCCAGCCCCAGGTCGAGGATTTTCACCCGCCCCTGGTGATCCACAAGCAGGTTCGAAGGCTTGATATCGCGGTGGATGATCTTCTGGGCATGGGCGTATTCCAGCCCCTGGGCCGCCTGGATCACGTAATGGACCGCCCGATCCACCGGCAAGGGGCCTTGCCGACGCACCAGCGAGCCGAGGTCTTGGCCCTCGACGTACTCCATGACCAAGAAGTGGGTATCGCCCGCCTGGTCCGCATCATAGGCGGTGACGACGTTGGGGTGCGACAACCGGGCTGCCGCCTTCACTTCACGCTGGAATCGCTGGACCGCCTCACTGGAATGGGTGGCCCGCGGAGGCAGCATTTTGATCGCCACGACCCGCTCCATGCGACGGTGCCAAGCCTTGAACACTTGGCCCATGCCCCCTTCCCCCAGTCGGTCCAAGAGAATGTAATTGCCGAGCAGCAAGCTGGCGGTGCGGCCTTCGGCAACGGTGCGTGCCTGAAACTCGGTAAGCTTGCCTGCTTGCACCAACTGCGCGAGAAGCTCTTGGGGCGTTGCGACGTTTGGTCCAGCCGGACAGCGTTCCAAGAGCGTCGTGATCTCTTCGGCACGCACCAGTCCCGACGCCGAGAGCGAGTGGACGAATTCGTCAGTGGAATGCGCCATGGCCGGACTCTAGAGCTTATGTCGTTCCGGAAGGCCGGAATATGACGGCAACCAGGGAAACACCCTTTGTAGCCGCGGAGGGGCCCTTGGATCCCGCTCAGCGGTAGTGCCTACCAGAAGGTGGTATGACTCGGCTCAAGCCCCCCACACTCGGGTTAGCCGGCGGTTTCCCACTAGAACCAAGTCTTTCCTCGCTGGAAGCCGAAGTCAATAGGCGACACGGCTTGTGGCCCCGTGGCTCGACGATGCCAGCAGCTCGCCTTGCACGCAATGTTGACACTTCGGTCAGTAAAGTAACGCGGGCCGGCAAGTCCAAGCCAGCAAATTGGGGCGTGGCAGCATGTCAACCCACAACGTCGTTCTCAGACAACCTGTGGCGGGTTTCGGATGGCTGTCCGTCCCGTGGCGGGGGTGTTATAGTGACGCCATTCCCGGCAGGATCTTGGAGGGCTCGTCTTCATGCGGCAGGTCGTCATCGAGAACCCGGTCATCAACTCGCCGTTCGAGGAACCCCAGCGACATTTCCACTTCGACGACGAGGGCATCACCGAGGTGATCGTCCCCCAGCGTCGCGCCAGCGCCTGTTTCGTGCCCATTGCCAGGCCCCGCACTCAAGGGGGGCGTCAGAAGCAACTCGTCTTCGACACCGAGTGGACGGCCGACCGCATCCAGCCCAACCGGCTCGTCAACGAGGTGCGCCGCAAGGTCAAGCTCTGGCGCGAAGGGCGATACGCCGACGACGTGACCTCTGTGACCGCGCGCTTGCTTCAGCATTGGCAAGACCCCAGCCGCGACAGGCGGCTGTTTTCTGCCAGATCGAGGCGCTCCAGACGCTCATCTATATCGCTGAGGTCGCTCGGAAGTACGGCGACAACTGGATCGAGAACGAGATTCGCCAGGCCAACGAGGACGCCAACCCCGGCCTGTTCCGCATCGCCTCGAAAATGGCCACGGGCAGCGGCAAGACCGTGGTCATGGCCATGCTCATCGCCTGGCAGGCCCTCAACAAGATGGCCCACCCCCAAGACGCGCGATTCACCGACAGTTTTCTGATCGTTACCCCCGGCATCACGATCCGCGATCGGTTGCGCGTGCTATTGCCCAGCGACCCGGGCAACTACTACCGGGCTTTGGACATCGTGCCGGCCGATCTGATGAGCCAGCTTGGGCAGGCGAAGATCGTTATTACGAACTTCCACGCGTTCAAACGCCGGGAAAAGGTGAAGGTTGCCCGGTTGACCAAGGATGTGCTCACCGGCGGCAACGGCGGCGCTGGTCGAGTCGGAAGGCGAGA
>JANLFZ010000140.1:2733-12959 GCA_024653385.1 Thermoguttaceae bacterium
TGGTCCGCCGCGTGTGCCGCGGCCTGGGCCACAAACGCCAGATTGCCGTGATCAACGACGAGGCGCACCACTGCTATCGTCACCGCTCGGGCGAAGGGGAAGAGAAGCTTACCGGCGAGGACCGCAAGGAAGCCGAAAAACGCGCCGAGGCCGCCCGCGTCTGGATCACCGGCCTGGAGGCCGTCCAACGCAAGCTCGGCATCAAGGCCGTCTGCGACCTGTCGGCCACCCCGTTCTTCCTGCGCGGCAGCGGCTACCCCGAAGGGACGCTTTTCCCCTGGGTAGTCTCCGACTTCTCGCTGATCGACGCCATCGAATCGGGCATCGTCAAGGTCCCGCGCGTTCCCGTCGCCGACAACGCCATGACCGGCGACATGCCCACCTACCGCAACATCTGGTATCGCATCCGCGACGATCTGCCCAAGAAAGGTCGCGGCACGGACGCAATCTCGGGCGAGCCGAAGCTCCCCGAGGTGCTCGAGGGGGCCCTCCATAGCCTCTACGCCAACTATGAAAAGTGCTTCCGCCGCTGGAAAGAGAACGCCGAAGCCCAGGCCGCCGGGCTTACGCCGCCGGTGTTCATCGTCGTCTGCAACAACACCAACGTCTCGAAGCTCGTGTTCGACTACATCGCCGGCTGGGAGAAGCCGCTTCCCGACGGCACCACGGTGGCCGTGCCCGGTCGCCTCCCCCTTTTCAGCAATGTCGGGGCGGGTCGGTTCCTCGACCGGCCGAACACGATCTTGGTCGACAGCGAGCAGCTCGAATCGGGCGAGGCGATGAGCGACGAGTTCAAGCGAATCGCCGCCGCCGAAATCGCCGAGTTCAAGGCCGAGTACCGCCAGCGATTTCCCGACCGCGACGTGGAAAAGCTCACCGATGAGGACCTCTTGCGCGAGGTGATGAACACCATCGGCAAACCCGGCAAGCTCGGCGAGCACATCCGCTGCGTCGTGTCGGTGGCGATGCTGACCGAGGGCTGGGACGCCAACACGGTGACCCACATCCTCGGCGTGCGGGCCTTCGGCACCCAACTCTTGTGCGAGCAGGTCGTCGGCCGGGGCCTGCGCCGCATGAGCTACAGCACGCTCCAGCATACTCTGGACCTTCCTGACGGGGGCGGTCGGGTGACCTTCGATGCGGTCCCCGTCGAGTACGCCGAGGTCTACGGCGTGCCCTTCTCGTTCATCCCGTGCAGCGGCTCGACGGCCGACCCCAAGCCGGGCCCCACGCCCACCCGGGTGCGTGCCCTGGAAGAACGGCGATCTTGCGAGATCACCTTCCCGCGCATCGAGGGCTACCGATACGAATTGCCGGCCGAGCGGTTGACCGCCCATTTCACGGCCGACTCGCAGTTGGCCCTCTCCGCCGCCGACGTGCCCACCAAGGTCGAGTGCGACCCCATCGTGGGCGAGCGCGCGATCCACACGCTCGACGACCTGCGGCGCTGCCGCGAGCAAGAGGTGGTCTTCGTTGTGGCCCGCCGCGTGCTGGAGCACTACTTCCGCGACGACGCCGGCAATCCGAAGGTCTGGGTCTTCCCCGACCTGGTGACCATCACCCGCCGGTGGATGCGCGAGTGCCTCGTGCTCAAAGACAACACCTTCCCGCAGCTCCTCCTGTTGATCGAGAAAAGCCACCAGGCCGCGGACCGCATCTACCAGGCCATCGTCACGGCCGACTCGGGCTCCAAGCGCCTCTTGCCCATCCCCAAGCCTTACGACACCGTGGGCAGCACCCGCTACGTGAGCTTCGACACCACCCGGCCGACGTATAAGACCGACCCGGCCAAGTGCCACGTGTCGGACGTGGTGGCCGATACCAATTCGTGGGAGCAAAAGCTGGCCCAAACCCTGGAGGAAATGCCCGAGGTCCTCGCCTACGTCAAGAACGACCACCTGGGCTTTCTCATCCCTTACACGGTCGCTGGCGACCAGCGGAACTACCTGCCCGACTTTCTGGCCTTGGTGGACGACGGCCACGGGCGCGACGACCCGCTCCATCTGATCCTCGAGATCACCGGCCAGCGCGACGCCGACAAGGAGGCCAAGGTCACTGCGGCCCGAAACCTGTGGGTCCCCGCGGTCAACAACGCGGGCACCTGGGGGCGCTGGGCATTTGTCGAGATCACCGACCCGTGGGATGCTATGTCCTCCATTAGACGTACTATTCGTGGCAGCAGCCGTTGATGTTATACTTTCGACGCCGAAAGTACAGTATGAGAGGCTCTGGCAAGCTTAAGTGAAATAAGGAACCCGCCGGGATGGAAGCCGCCGATTTCACGCCCGAGGCCCCAGGTCGCTTGGTACGAGTGGAAGGTTCGGTGGCCTTTGTTCCCCGCGATCTGCCACCCCCTCTTGCATGGGAAACCCCGACGGTCGGTCTTCTCTCGGCTGCCGAGCGCGCCTTGGGCCAATTGGCAGCCATGGGCCGAACCCTTCCCAACCCGCATTTGCTCATTCGACCGTTCATGCGCCGCGAGGCCGTCCTGTCCAGCCGCATCGAGGGCACGCAGGCCTCCGTGTCCGATCTGGTGCTGTTCGAGGTGTATCCGGCCCAAGAGAGACAGACGCCCGACGTGCGCGACGTGCACAACTACGTCCGGGCGTTGGAATACGGTCTGGAGCGAGTTCGGCAGCTCCCCCTGTGGCTTCGCCTGATTTGCGAGTTGCACCGGCTATTAATGGAGGGGGTGCGGGGTGGCGACCGCCGCCCGGGCGAGTTTCGGCACGAACAGGTTTGGATCGGCCCGCCCGGCTGCTCCCTCGCCGAAGCCACCCATGTGCCTCCGCCGCCCAACGACGACATGAGGCAGGCCTTGTACGCCCTGGAACGGTTCCTGCACGAACCATCGGACCTCCCGCCGGTCGCCCGGCTTGCGCTGGTGCACTACCAGTTCGAGGCCATCCACCCGTTCACCGACGGCAACGGGCGCATCGGCCGATTGCTGATTACGTTGATGCTCTGTCTGGACGGTGTTTTGCCTCAACCCTTGCTCTATCTGTCCGCCTACTTCGACCGGCACCGCCAAGCTTACTACGATAGCCTGCGCGATGTCAGCCGGCGCGGAGACTGGACGGGGTGGATCCGCTTCTTCGCGCAAGGGGTTGCCGAAGAGGCGATGGACGCCGTGGATCGGGCCAAACGCCTGACCGATCTTCGCGCCGACTACATCGCCCGCGTCCGCACCCCCCGCACCTCCGCCTTGGTCACCCAACTGATCGAGGAGCTTTTCGCCCGACCCGCGATTTCCATCGACATGGTCGCCAAACTGCTCGACCTTACACCCGCCAGCGCACAGAAGCATGTGGACCGCCTGATTCAGGCGGGCATCCTCGAGGAGGTCACGGGCCGCCGACGCAACCGCATCTTCCTGGCCAAGGAAATCGTTCAAGCCGTCCAAGAGCCATCGGTCGGGCACCGGTCCTCAAGGGGTTGACTATGCAGCGCATCCGATGATCCCAAAAACAAGAAACACAAGGACATCCTCTCCGAAGTCGATGCCCGAAGGGCAACCGTTTCTGGGGACTGCCCTGACTTTCGCCGCGAAGGCTGCGAAAATGGGCTTGTCCCGGTCGCGCCGTCGCGACCCGCGGTGTACAATGCCAACACCTCAGGCCGCTGGGATTGCATCGGAATCACCGACCCGCGGGATGCGAAAAGCACGATTCGTGCTCACCTCGAGCGTCGTCGTCCGGAAGCGCGTGGAGGAACGCCAACATGTTGACAAGATTGAGAGTCCGGAACTTCAAGCGACTGGAAATGGATGTTGAACTGACACGCTCCGTGGTGTTCATCGGACCCAATAACTCTGGGAAGACGACGGCCCTTCAGGCTCTCACACTCTGGGAACTCGGGTTGCGACAATGGCTGGCCAAGCGGGGCGGTAAGGCCGTCGCCGGCAAGCGCCCGGGCGTCGCCATCAACCGGCGCGACCTGATCTCGATCCCCGTGCCCAGCGCCAATCTGCTTTGGCGCGACCTGCACGTGCGGAGCGTCAAGAGCACCAACGGCAAGACCGAAAGCACGCGGAACATTCGCATCGACGTGATTGTGGACGGCGTTTCGGACGGGCACAACTGGTCCTGCGGCCTGGAGTTCGACTACACCAACGAAGAATCTTTCGTTTGCCGACCCATTCGACAGGAGGGCTTCGATGAAACGCCGGTCCAGGCGGCGAAGTTCACGAGCATTCCGGATGCCGCGGCCGCGGTGAAGGTCGCCTATCTGCCACCCATGTCGGGGCTCGCAGCGACCGAACCCAAATGGGAGCCGGGCCGGGTAAACGTGCTGCTGGGCGAGGGACAGACCGCCCAGGTCTTGCGGAATCTCTGCTACTTCATCTACGAAAAGGAAAACGATCACGCCACGTGGGAGAAGCTCCGGCAGCACATCCAAAGTCTCTTCGGCGTCAGTCTTATGCCGCCGCAGCACGTCGCCGAACGCGGCGAGATCACGATGGAGTACGAGGAACCCAACGGTGTCCGGCTCGACCTGTCCGCGTCAGGGCGCGGCCTCCAGCAGACCTTGCTACTGCTGGCCCACCTCTACGCCAACCCGAAAACCGTCCTGCTGCTCGACGAGCCTGACGCCCACCTTGAAATCCTCCGGCAACGCCAGATATACCAAATTCTGACCGAGACGGCCGAGCAGCAAGGCGCCCAGGTCATTGCTGCCAGCCACTCGGAAGTCGTGCTGAACGAGGCCGCGGCCCGTGGTCAGGTCATCGCCTTCGTCGGTCGCCCGCACGCCCTGACCGACCGCGGCAGCCAGGTCCTCAAGGCCCTGACCGATATCGGCTTTGACCAGTACTATCAGGCGGAGCAGACCGGTTGGGTGCTCTATCTTGAGGACGCCACCGACCTTGCCATCCTGAGGGAGTTCGCCCGGCTGCTCGATCACCGCGCCAAGCAATACCTGGAGCGCCCCTTTGTCAGCTACGTCGCCACCAATCTCCCGCAGAGGGCGCGCGATCACTTCTTCGGTCTGCGCGAAGCCAAGCAGGATCTCGTGGGCATTGCCATCTTTGATCGTCTGGACAAGGAGCTTCAGAGGAACACGCCTTTGCTCGAACTCATGTGGTCGCGCCGCGAAATCGAGAACTACTTCTGCTCCGAGCAGGTGCTCATGGGCTTCGCCAGGGGCGAGCAGCCCAATGATCTGTTCTCCCTGGCGGACAGAGAGCGCCGCGAGCAGGCCATGCGCGAGTCGATTCAAGCGGTGTCCGCGGCGTTACGGACCCTCGGCAAGCCCGACCCTTGGTCGGCCGATATCAAGGCCTCGGACGACTTCTTGGACCCGCTGTTCAGAGACTTCTCGGCGCGTCTCGACCTGCCCTTGGTGTTGCGTAAGAGCCAATACTGGACCCTCGTGAAGTTCGCCGCCAGAGACGCTGTGGATCCTGAAGTCTCTCGAATGCTGGATGCCATCGTGCAGGTCGCTGACAAAGCCAAGGCAGGGGAGCGGTAACATGGGCAAACCACGCAAGAAATCCACCCGCGCCGGCGGCAGCCCGATCGAGGCCGTCCGGCACAAGGACAAGCGCAAGAATATTCCCACCGAGGAGCTGCGCGACTTCGTGCGCGAGGAGGAGCACGAGCCCAAGAAAATCCTCTACCCCCGCGACCCGGACCTCGACCCGCAATTGGTCTGGAAGGGCGAGGACGAGCAGGACCAGCGGCCGCTGGAAGTCCCGGCCGTGCCCATCTACACCCAGGAAAAAATCCACCCCCAGGCCATCATCGAGGATTTCAGACGCAATCATCCACAGAAGACACAGAAAGACACAGATTCAGAGTCCGCTCTGTGTTCATCTGTGAAATCCGCGGATCAACTTCTGCTCTGTAACCGTTCACGGGGCCAGTCCCCAACCTTTGAACGGTTACCATCGCGCCAATACGAGAGCAAGGGAGCTTGCGCTTCCTTGCTCTCTCATGTTTGCCCAACTTATTGTTTTACAGGCCCTAACCGGACTGCGGCACTGGGTGCCGACGGTCCTCGCCGACCGCAATTCAGCTTCCGCGTTCGGGACTGTTGCGGGCGCGGCCGGCTTCGAGTTCCTTCGCTTTGGCCGTGTCGGCAGCGGCTCTTGCCTGGTCGCCCTTCTGCTGGTAGGCCTGGGCGCGGTGCTGGTAGGCGTCGATGTAGGCGGGATCCAGCCGGATGGCTTCGGTGTAGTCCGCGATGGCGGCGTCGATGGCCCCCTGGTGGTGCCGCACCAAGGCGCGGCTGTGCAAGGCCTCGGGGTTCTTCGGGTTCAGGCGCACGGCTTCGTTGCAGTCGGCCCAGGCGCGTTCGAGGTCCTTCTTGACCAGATAGGCCAGTCCGCGCGACAGAAACGCCTCGTCGTACTTGGGTGCCAGCCGGATCGCCTCGGAGTAATCGGCAATCGCCCGGTCGTAATCCCGCTTGGCGTGATACGACAGGCCGCGGCGGCAGTACGGCTCGGCGAACTTGGGCGCCAGCCGGATCGCCCGGGTGTAGTCCTCGATCGCCCGGTCCGGATCGCCCGAGTCGTGATGCGCCAGCCCGCGGTTCAAATAGACCTCGGGATCGTCGGGGGCCAAGGTCGCGGCCTTGGAGTAGTCGGCGATGGCCGCGGGGAGTTCCCCTTTGAGGTAATAGGCCATGCCGCGGTCGAGGAAGGCCGCGGCGAACTGCGGATCGAGCTGGATGGCTCGGGTGGCGTCGGCCAGTGCCCGATCCACGTCACCCTTGCCCAGATGGCCACGACACCGCGCCTCCCAGGCGTCGGCGGCCGAGGCGTTCAGGCGGATCGTCTCGGTCGCGTCGGCGATCGCGTGGTCGTAGTCCTCTTGCTCGAGGTACACCAGTGCCCGGAACAGACGCACGTCGGCGTTGCCCGGCGCCAGGCGCACCGCTTCGGTGCAGTCGGCCACGGCCGAGACGAACTCCTGTTTGCCCGCCTTGGCATATCCGCGGATCGCCAACGCCCGGGCGTTCTTGGGATCGAGTTCGAGGGCCTGGGTGCAGTCGGCCACGGCGCGGTCGTACTCTTGCTTCTCGGCCCAGGCGTGGGCGCGCGAGGCGTACGCCTCGGGATTCTTGGGGTCCAGCCGGATCGCCTGAGTGAGCCGCCGGACCGCCTCGTCCAGTTCGTTCTTCACGAGGTGCGCGTTCCCCTGGCGCAGGGCTTCCGCCGCCGTGACGGGCGCCGCGGAACCCATCGGGTCCGCCTCGCTCGCCGGGGTCGCCGACGAGGGAGCCGTCGGGTCGGGCGCCCCCAGGGCAACGGCGATTCCAAGAGTCCACACGCAAAGAACGTAACTCAGCCGGGTCGAGACAGGGTCGTGGGCGTGCATCGAAAGCCTTGGGTCAGAGAAGCGATTACCAAACCACGCAGAAACCGTGCGACTTCAGCCACGCGGCCACTTCGGCGGGCGAGCGGCCATCGCAGACGGGAAATTGCTCGCCCGACCGCCGACCGCACGTCCGTTCCTGATAGCCCCCCGGCGCTGTCGAGCTGCCCGCGCTCATCTGCGTGATGCAAATCGCTGCCAGACGATTGCGCAGCGCCGGCCGTTCGCGCGTCGAAAGCACCAGTTCCGCCCGCGGAAAGGCAATCCGCAGGGCGGCATAGAGGCGGAGGAAGGTCTCGTCATCCACCGGAAACGGCACCTCGAAACCGTCGGGAGCCTCGTGGATGCGCGGCAGGCTGAACGCCAGGGTGCGGTCGGGGAATCTCGATTCGAGGTATCGGGCATGTCGCAGCAGGGCCAACACGTCCTCGCGGGGGTCGGCCAGGCCCAAGAGCACCCCCAGCCCGAGGCGCGGCATCCCCGCCTCCGCCGCGCGCTCGGGGCCCTCCAGTCGCCAGTCGAACGAGACCTTGGTCCCGCGCGGATGGTAGCGGGCGTACAGTTCCTCGATGTAGGTTTCCTGGTAGAGCGTCAGGCCGGAGGCGCCGGCTTGGACCAGCGTCTCGTACGCCTCGGTGGATTGCGGGGCAATCTCGATCGAGGCAGCGGCGCCCCGGGCCACCAGCGCGCGGATCGCCTCGACGTAGTAAGCGGTGGTCGTCAGGCTGGGAAAATCGCCCGCCACCAGCAAGATCTGCCGGAACCCGCGCCCCAAGAGCACCGCCGCCTCGCCAAGCGCCCGGTCCAGCGAAAGGTGAATCCGCGGAATCGGGTTGGGATGGCGGAACCCGCAGTACAGGCAGTGGTTGATGCAGTGATTCGACAAGTACAGCGGGGCATACAGAAGCATGCGCCGGGCGGGCGCCCCGGCGCCGTCGCGCACGGTGAAGTGCTGGCGCGTCAACTCGGCAGCCCGGGCAATGGCTCCCTCGAGGCTGGCGCCGGGACGAAGCCACTCTTTGGCCTCGGCCAAGGTTCCCGTATCCAGCGAGACATCGAGAATCGCCGCGCGGGGGCATCGCGGCGCGCGCGGAGGCCGACCCGCCAACCGGTTGGATGCCAGATCGAGTGCGTCGGCCAACTCCCGATCGCGGGCCGTAAACACCGGCCCGCGCTCGTTGAGCAACTGATACCGCCACCGCTCGAGCCTGGCCGATAGTTCGCGCCGTGCGGCCGCCGGCCCGGGCCCATGCTCCGCAAGCATCTGTTCGGCTTGTTCCAACACCTCCAGACGTCGATCCGCGTGCTCGTCGGTGGCGCGAATCCAATCGGAAAACGAACGGAGGTGCAGTTGGGGGAAAGCAGTCATGCGGCAACAAAACCGCCGCTCGGTTCCGGCGACGGCGATTCGGCGTCCATGCGGACTACCGGGTCAGATCCTGGTACAGCGGCAAGTGGCGGTAGGTGACTTCGAGCATCAACAAGTTCAAGGTGGTGATGTAGTGGCGGCCGCCATCCTTGCCCCACCGGTCGCGCACCGGACGGTCCGGGTGCCAACTGCCGGCCAGGGGGCCCGATGTCGTCTGGCTTTGCACCAGCATCGGCGCCAGCCGGTTGTTCCAGGCCGTCCAGTAGGCGCCCTGCATCTGGAACATGACCTGGGTGGCATAATACCAGTAGTAGCTGTCGCGGGCGGGCTCGTCGGGGGTGCCAAGCTGGGGTAGGTTGTCTTGCAGCAGCCGGGCTCCCGCGACCAAGGCCGGGTTGTCTTGCTGCCAGCCCAGATACATCCGCATCAACAGCCCCTCGGCGGTCATGGCCAGGTTGGGGCGCCGGCCTTCACGCTGTTCCGGCGTGTCGGCGGCATACGGATTATACCGATACCGTGAACCTCCGTCGGCTTGGGCCACGTCGAGCCACTGCGAGACCTTGGCTAGCGCTTCGGGGGGGACTTCCAGCCCGGCCATCTGGGCACTCTTCAACGCCATGAGCATCCACCCCGACACCTCGGTCTCGGGGTGTCGGACTCAAGCTGGGGGGCATAGCGCCACCCGCCCAGGGTCGGGTGCTGGGTCTCCAGAATGAAGCCGATCGCCCGTTGGGTCGGCTCGCGCAACAGCCGATCGCCCGTCATCCCGTAAGCCTCGCACAAGGCGATGGTGGCCATGGCATGGGCATAGAACTGGGCGAAGCGGGTGCGGTCGCTTCCGGGGGTGAACAGCCGGCCGTCGGGCTGCTGGTTGCGCAGAAGCCACTCGATGCCACGGCGCACGGTGGCTTGATGCTTGCCATCCATGTGCGTGTAGCCGGCGCCGAGGAAAGCCAGCAGGGCCAGCCCCGTGGCCGCCGTGTCGGAGTTCATTTCGCCCCATGCCGCCTCGGTATAGCCTGGCGACCCATCGTGCGGCGAACGGTCCAGCGCCCAATGCCCCTGCGGAAACTGGTGCCGGGCAAGGAACTCGATTCCGCGCTCGACCGCCTGTTCGGTGGCCTCGGTACCCCCGAAGGCCCGGGCGCGGGCCCCGCGGCGGCTCGGGTCGCGTCCGCGGAAGGCCGGCTTGGGCTCCTCGGGGATCCGCCCATCCATGGCCAACGTCCCGCCGCTTCGCGCGAAGACGAACCGTTCCGGGGCATCGTGGACGACTTCCCCTTCCGGCCGCGCCCGGCGGCTGGGCAATCCCACGACCGGGGCCGGATCGAGGCCAAGCCCGCCGGCGCCCGGCGGCGCCGCGATTTGGACCTGTAGCCCGCCCAAGCGCTGGTTCGGGCCCGTGACCCCGGTCCCGGCGGGCGTCTCGAGCGGTCCCGAACCGAGGGAGGCGATGTCGGCCTTGCCGGCGGTTGTCGCCGCGTTTCCGCCCGGAGCCGGCGAGTCGCTACCGCGCGGGGCTCCGCCGGGCAGTTCCG
>JANLFZ010000141.1:0-9158 GCA_024653385.1 Thermoguttaceae bacterium
CGCGGCGTCGGGCGATCTTCGCGCGACCCTGCGCGTCGAGGTGCTCTTCCTCGAGTTGGGCGAGGATGTCCTTGGCCCGCTCGACGACCTCCCGCGGCACGCCCGCCAGGCGCGCCACGTGGATGCCGTAGCTCTTGTCGGCCGCGCCCTCGACGATCTTGTGCAAGAAGACCACCTCGTCTTGCCACTCGCGCACGGCCACGTTGAGGTTCTTCACCCTCGCGAGCGACCGGGCCAGGTCGGTCAGTTCGTGGTAGTGAGTGGCGAAGAGCGTGCGGCAGCCGATGCGGTCGTGAAGGTATTCGGCCACCGACCACGCGAGCGAAATGCCGTCGTAGGTGCTCGTGCCGCGGCCGATCTCGTCGAGAATCACCAGGCTCCGCGGCGTCGCCAGGTTGAGGATCCGCGCGGTCTCGGTCATCTCGACCATGAAGGTACTTTGGCCCCGGGCCAGCTCGTCGCGCGCTCCGACGCGGGCGAAGATGCGGTCGGCCAAACCGATCGTGGCCTCTTGGGCGGGCACGAAGCTGCCGATCTGCGCCAACAGCGTAATCAACGCCACCTGCCGGATGTAGGTGCTCTTGCCGGCCATGTTCGGCCCGGTGATGAGCAGGAGCACGCCCGAGTCGCCCCCCGCGAAGGTATCGTTCGGCACGAAGGTCCCCTCGGGCTCGGTCAGGTCGAGCACCGGGTGCCGGCCGTCGCGGATCGCCAGCACCGGCTCGTCGACGAGCTTCGGACGACAGTAGCCACGCTGGCGCGCCAACTCGGCCAGCGAGGCCAGCACGTCGAGCTGCGCCAGCACCGCCGCCGTGGTTTGGAGCCGGCGCCGGGCCGCGGCCACCGCGTCCCTTAGCCCCACGAACAGCTCGTACTCCAACTCCTTCGATTTCTCGTCGGCCGTGAGGACCTTCTCTTCGTATTCCTTGAGTTCGGGCGTGATGTAACGCTCGGCATTCTTGACCGTCTGCTTGCGGATGTAGTCGCTGGGAACCTTCTCCTGGTGCGCGTTGGTGACCTCGAGGTAATACCCGAACACCTTGTTGAACCCGACCTTCAGGCTCGGAATGCCGGTGCGTTCGATTTCGCGGGCCTGGAAGCGGGCGATCCATTCCTTGCCGCCATGCGCCAGCTCGCGCAAGGCATCGAGGTCGGCGCTATAGCCCGGCCGGATAAACCCGCCGTCGCGGCTGGAAAGCGGGCAATCGTCGACCAGCGCGGCCTCGAGCGTCGCCCGCAACTCGGCGCACAGGTCGATCTGGGCCTCCAGGGCACCCAACAAGGGGCTTTTCCGGCCCGCCAACTTCGCCTTGAGCACGGGCAGCTTGGCGAGCGTGCGTCCCAGGAAGCTCAGATCGCGCGGGTTCGTGCGGCCGGTGGTCACGCGGGCCAAGAGCCGCTCGACGTCGTACACGTGCCGCAGGGCCTCGCGCAGGTCCGCGCACAGCGCCGAATCGGCCACGAGTTCGTCGACCGCCTCGAGGCGCGACTCGATCGCCTCGCGGTCGCTGAGCGGATTGGCCACCCATTCGGCCAGCAGACGCGAGCCCATCGCCGTGACGGTGCGATCGAGCACGTGCAAGAGCGAGCCCTCCCGGCGACCGTCGCGCATCGAGCGCGTGATCTCGAGACTCCGACGGCTGGCCTCGTCGATCTCCAAGGTGGTGGCAGCGCGGTACGGGACGAGCCGGTCGATGTGCTCCAGCGAGGTTTTTTGGGTCTCGATGAGATAGTCGAGGATCGCCCCCGCCGCCCGGACCGCCTGAACGTCGCCCGGCTCGTCGCCGAAACCGAACCCCTCGAGGCTGGCGGTGCCGAACTGCTTGGCCAAGGCCGCCTCGCCCGCCTTCGGCGCAAAGGCCCACGAGGGACGCCGAGTGACCATCATCTGCTCGGCCAGGTGGCCCGGAAGCGGCTCGGCCGACTCGTCCAGAAGCACCTCGGCCGGGGCAATGCGCGCCAGTTGGTCGACCACCTGGCTTGGGGGGAAGGCCGCGGCGACGAATCGGCCCGTCGAAAGCTCGACCCACGCCATGCCCACCGGATCGCCCGGGGCCACCGCAGCCAGATAGTTGCTCTGCCGGGGGTCGAGCAAGGCGTCGTCGGTCAGCGTACCCCGGCTGACGACCCGGGTCACCTCCCGCCGGACCAATCCCACGGCCTTCTTCGGGTCCTCGACCTGTTCGCAAACCGCCACGCGCTGTCCCGCGGCGATCAGCTTGCCAAGATAGCTCTCCAACTGATGGTGGGGAAAACCGGCCATGGGGACCGGATTCTCGCCCTTGTCGCGGCTCGTCAACGCGAGGTTCAAGAGCCGGGCCGCGGTTTTGGCATCGTCGTAGAACAGCTCGTAAAAATCGCCCATGCGAAATAGCAGCAAGGCCTCCGGGCAAGCCCGCTTGGCCTCCAAGTACTGCTTCATCATGGGGGTAGTGGGGGACGTCATGTTCGTCCATGCTATCAGATCGTGCCGCGCCGGGAAGGGACCGCCGGGCTCAAGAAGGACCGTGGAAAGCCCGTGAAGCCAGCTTGCAGAGGACGTCCGGACCTGGCATGGTGATGGGACGCGGCGCCAGGCACCAAACGCAACCCCAAAGCCGGAAAGGACGTGCGACGTGCGTATCCGGTCCCGAGAGTGCAGAACGCCGGCTGGCGCGTCGGGGGTAGTCGGGACCCTCGCTGGCGCGTCGGGTTTGTGTGGATACGCGTCGGGGGTGGTTTGGAGCCTCGCTGGCGCGTCGGGTTTGTATGCCTATTTATCCTATGCTTCCTAGTCCATCTGAGTTCCGGGATATCGTCAGTGGTCGGCGGCGCGGGGTCCCAGCGGCCCTGTGGAGACTGCTGTTCGCCATGGCCGAAGTCGCCTACACCTTGGCGGTTCGGTGGCGCAATCGGCGATACGATCGCGACAAAGCCAGGGTGCATCGGGTTGCGGTTCCTGTGATTAGCGTCGGCAATATCACCATGGGTGGGACCGGGAAGACGCCCATGGTCGAGTGGATTGCCCGGTGGTATCGGCAACGCGGTATTCGGGTAGCTATTGTCAGTCGTGGTTACGGTGCCGAGGCTGGCATCCTCAACGACGAGGCGAGGGAACTCGAACAACGTCTGCCGGATGTCCCTCATGTTCAGGATCCCGATCGGGTTGCGGGCGCGGAGCTGGCCATCGAGGAGTTTGGCTCGGAGCTGATCGTGCTTGACGACGGCTTCCAGCATCGTCGCATTGCGCGGGACCTCGATTTGGTGATGGTCGATGCGCAGGAGCCGTTTGGATTCGGACATGTGTGTCCTCGGGGGATGCTTCGGGAGCCCCTGGAGGGACTCGGTCGGGCCCAGGTTATCGTGCTTTCGCGGGCCGACGCGGTCGATGCTGACCAGCGCGAACGGATTCGCCACGAGGTCTTGCGTTACGCGCCGAAGGCCGTTTGGGCCGAGGTCGCCCACGCGCCCCGCGCGTTGGTCGATTTCCAAGGCCGCCAGGAGCCTTTGGCGTTGTATGCGGGCAAGCCGGTCGCGGCGTTTTGCGGGGTGGGCAATCCATCGGGCTTTCGGCACACGCTGGAAATCTCCGCATACCGGGTTATCGCGTTCCGCGAATATGCCGATCATTATGCCTACGCGCGGGCCGACGTGGATGCGCTGGCCGCGTGGGCCGATGCCCTGGAAATCGACGCGGTCCTCTGCACGCACAAGGATCTGGTCAAACTGGGCATCGACCGATTGGGCCGCCGGCCCCTTCGGGCAGTGACCGTCGGCTTGGAGTTTATCGTTGGCCTGCCCGAAGTCGAGGCGGCACTTGCCAGGCACCTGCCCGAACTCGCCTGATTGCCGAATTGCTATTGGTTGGATCGGGTGATGGGGGTATCTTCCGCGCACCGACCGACGAGCGACCCATCGCCGTTTGGCGATCCTAGCGGCCAACCCTTGTAGACATCGAACCTTCGGCCGACTTGGCGATGAAGATAGCGATCTTCCTGCCCAACTGGCTTGGCGACCTGGTGATGGCCACCCCCGCGTTACGGGCAGTGCGCAAGCATTTTGGTCCGCACGCCAAGCTGGTGGGGATCATGCGGCCGTACCTGGCCGACGTGCTGGCGGGCACGAGCTGGCTCGACGAGCAGTGGTATTTCCACCCCAAGGCGAGGGACCCGGCCTTGCGTCCCTGGACGCTGGTTCGGCGCATGCGGCGTGAGCGCTTCGATATTGCCTTGTTGATGCCGAACTCGCTGCGGGCCGCGGTCTTGGCCCGATTGGGCGGTGCTCGGCAGCGCATCGGGTATTGCCGCTACGGCCGAGGACCGCTGTTGACGCAGAAACTCGCCTCGCCCCGGGCCCACGGCTGCCTGGCCGAATGCCCGATGGTCGACTATTACTTGAAACTGGCCGAGGCCCTGGGCTGTCCGCCCGAATCGCGCCGGCTCGAACTGGCGACCTTGGAGAAAGACGAACGGGCAGCCGATGCAGTCTGGGCAGACCTTGGCCTGCGCACCGACGGTCAGGTCGTAACGCTCAACTCGGGCAGTTCGAATGGGGCGGCCCGGTTCTGGCCCTCGGAGTACTTCGGCCAACTGGCCCGGCGCCTGGCCGACGAACAAGACCACGATGTCTTGGTGATGTGCGGGCCGAAGGAGCGCGAAATCGCCCGCGAGGTGGTCCGCTTCGCCAACCATCCTCGCGTGTTCTCGATGGCCGACCAACCCCTCGATTTAGGCACGGCCAAGGCGTGCATCCGCCGCAGCCGGCTGATGATCTCGACCGACAGCGGACCGCGGCACGTGGCCGCGGCCTTCGGCAAACCGGTGGTCACGCTTCGCGGACCCACGTTGCCGATCTGGAGCGAAAACCCGACGGTCGTGGCCATTGATCTGCGCCTCGATCTCGAGTGCATCGGCTGCCAGAACCGCGTTTGCCCCTTGGGGCACCACAAGTGCATGCGCGACCTGACCCCCGACATGGTCTATGCCGAGGTGGTGAGTTTTTTCAAGAGCAAGCGCCGCACCGCCTGCGCCGCGTAGACGCCGCTTCGGTTTACCGCTGGGCATTGCGCAGGCGGGAACGGGGATTTCGGGCAAGACCGGCCGTCCCCCAGCGGCCGCGCTAATGTTCGGGCTCGCCGGCGATCGTCACCTGCCAGATGTCCTGCCCCAGATCCTCCATCCTGACATCGACATCGAGGAACTTGCGTAGCGTTTCGAGGTTCGTCTGGGTATGGCTGGACGGGGCCAACGTGCGGAACGTCCCGCCCCGGGCCAAGGCCAACGGCACAAGGAGTTGATCGGCGAGGTGTTCGCCGACGGGAACGCCGGCCTCGAGGTAGCGGCGGACCTCGCGGGCCACGCCCGCGCCCACCTTTTCGGCCGACACGCCCCGCTGCCCAAAGCCGGCGAAGACCTCGGTCACGTGCTCCGAAACGAGTTCGGCCAGCACCACGTTACCTGGCCCCACGGAATCGACCTCCTCGACCGCCACCGTTTCAGCCGGCCAAGCGAGGTGACGGCGAATCGTCTCGGCCTCGCGCTGGGCGATGTGCCGCGGCAGGCGCGAGACGACCGCCCGGATCACACGACGAACCACCCGGCCACGCTCGACGAGTTCGATCGGGCGCAGCGTACCCGGCTCGATCGAGACCGAGATTTCTCCGCCGCCGGCGGGATAGAAGCCATAGCGCACCAGGCGTGCCGTCACCCGGGGTCCCATCCGGTTCAACAGCGGCAGGAACGCCTTCTCGAGGAAGTCGAACGGTGGGGCCTGCATATTGTGCGTGCCGCCTTCGATTCGCAAGACCGACGGGCCCGGGGCAAGCAAGAGCGGCGGCAGCACGGTTTGGAGAACCAGGGTGGCACTGCCCGCGGTGCCCACGGCGAAATGGTACTCCCCAGGCCGGACCCCGGAGGGGGTGAAGCAAAGCGTCTTGGAACCGATTTCGGCGCCCTCCAGCGCCGCGGCGCCGACCTCGGCCGCCGCCCGGACCGCCGTGAGATGCTGGCGCCGGAGCCCCGGATTGGCCCGCCGTGCCCGGATTTTTTCAATGCGAAACGGCCGGCCGGTGACGAGCGACAGCGCCAGTGCGGTGCGCAGGATCTGGCCGCCGCCTTCGCCTTGGGAGCCGTCGAGGATCACCATCGCGTTCTTCACCGGCGGCTAGGCCGCGCTTCCTGGAGGTGCTCGTCGATCCATCGTTCGAGTTCCTGCCAATCGACCGGCGGGAGTTGCGTCAAGTCGGGTCGCAGGTTCGCCGCGCCCTTGATGTACACGTGGACGATCTCGTCGGCGGCCTTGTCCGTGTTCCAATGCAGCAGAACCCGGATGCACCGAGGAAGCGAATCGGGGACGGTCAGCTCGTAGCTGCACATCAGCGCCACGTTGAGCCACCCGAGTTGCCGCGCGGCCAGCGCGGGAAACTCCGCATCGAGGTCCTTGGTCACCGTAAAGATGGCACTAGCCACGTCGTCCGGTTCGATGCCGTTCTGCCGGATCATCAGCGCCAAGAGCTGCAACGTGGCCTTGAGGATCTCTTCGCTGGTGTTGTGTTCGACGGTGGTCGCCCCACGGACACCCCGGCACGGCATGCTTTTTCCTTCCCCTCGTCAGACGAAGACACGCGAATAGTCCTTGATAGTCTACTCCATCGGCATGGGAGACGCCACCGGCCGCGCCCCCAGCTTGGCTGGCACAAACGCCCTGGGATGCAAATGCTCCCACCATGGTGCCGGTCGATTTCGATCGGAGCAGCCGGTTCGGGCTTAGGCAGCAGCCCGCTGCGGTTCCAGTTCGTGGAACAGATTGAGCGTGCGGAGCATCCGGCCGTCGGCGTCGTAGAATTGGACCACGCCCAAGTCGATCAGCCACATCGCCCAAAGCTCGCCCGCGCGGTACGATCGGGCTAGATACCGACGATCTTCGATCAAGAGGGTTTCGGCGAGTTCGTCCAGCGGCGCGGCAGGCACGCCCAGTTCCTGGAAGACTCGCTGAACCAGTCGTCGGACGTGCTCGGGTTGAGGAGCGGCGGTCATAAGAGTGCGCCTCCTCGACTTATCATCGGCCAGCCAGAGGGAACTCTTGGTGCAATCCGCGAAAACGGCAGAATCACGCCTCTTCGCATTCTTCGCAGGCCCCCCAGAGCGCCATGGCCTTGCTGGGTCTCAGTCGCGCGTTGCCGCTTTCTGGGGGGCAATCAGGTTTTTTTGGGGGCGGCCTGTTGATTTCCGCTTCGTGGTTGATTATGGTAAATGGTGCGGCAGTGCAGGACGTTAGGATTGCGCGCCGTAATCCCGCCCCAAGCTACCCCCCCGATTGCGGGCATTTGGGTCTGATGCCTGCTCCTGGTTTTTGTTTTCCTCTGACCCACGGTGACGCGCCCCGTTGACCCAAGCCAGCCATGAGTCGAATGTTGCAGGGAGGGGCCGCTGCACTTCTGCCCAAGGCATGCGCGACGTGCCGATGACCGTGCATGGACAAGCACGGTCTGGGATGGGGGTGCGGTTGGAACAAGAACGCGTGGTCGGCGGCGAAGAACTCTCGGTCGGTGCAGGAGGCGGCCGTTATGCTGGTGTTTAGCCGGAAGAAGAACGAGCAGATCATCATCGACGGCAACATCGTCATCACCGTGGTGGAGATCCGCGGCGACAAGGTTCGTTTGGGAATCGAGGCCCCCAAGGAAGTGCCCGTCCATCGCCGCGAGATTTACGACGCCATCCGGAAATCGACGGTATGCGGCGACTGAGCCTGGGAAGCCGAAGAAGCTACAATTAGCTGTGGGTTTTCGGCGGTTTGCGTTCCCGGTCAGGATTGCCGTCTCTTCCGCTCATGCCTCGATGGTCCCTTCATCCCGTCGGCGGCGACCATTATCTGGTCGTGCTCGCCACCGCGCTGGTCCTGGCGGTGCTCCTGTGGCGGATCCGACCGTCGGCGGCCACGACCCGTGCTCGGCGCGCCGGCGTGCTCGTGGCGCTACGCGGGGCGGTCGTGGTCCTGGTGATCCTGGCCATGCTCCGGCCCACGCTCATCTACACCGATCGGAATCGGCAGTCGGCCAGCGTGCTCTTGCTGTTCGACAAGTCCCGGAGCATGTCGGTCCGCGACGAACTGAGCGGCCGAACTCGTTGGGAGGCCCTGAAGCAGGCGGTCCGGAACGCAACGGGGCCGTTGGCGGACCTGGCCAAGGAGTTCGAGGTCAAGGCGTACACCTTCAGCGCCGTGCCCCAGCCCGTCGAAATCCAGGACGGCGAACCGCTCCTGGGCGACCAGCCCGACGGACCCGAGACCGCCATCGGGGCCTCGTTGGACGACGTGCTCCGCGAGAACGCGGGCAAGAGGCTCTTGGGGGTGCTGCTTCTCAGTGATGGGGCACAGCGGGCTTATCCTCCGCGGGATGTGTTGCCCCAAACCGCCGCGGCGCGCATGCGGCACCTCGGCTGTCCGCTGTATACGTTCCGGTTCGGCCAGGCGCGTGGGCTCGGACAAGCCCAGGATGTCGCCGTCACCGAACTCGTGGCCGACCAGACCGTCTTCGTCAAGAACGAGTTGAACATCGCGGGCCAGGTGCGTATCGACGGGTATGCGAACCGGCCGATCCCCGTGGAACTCGCGGTCGAAACGCCCGCCGGCAAGACCGAGGTCATCGGCCGGCAGGAGGTCCGTGCGTCGAGCGACGGCCAGCTCGCCTCGTTGCGGTTCCGTTACGTGCCCCAGGAGCCCGGCGAATACAAGCTCGTGCTCGGCGTTGCGGGCCAGCCCGGCGAACTGGTCACGACCAACAATCAGATGAGCACGTTCGTCCATGCGCTCAAGGGCGGATTGAACGTGCTGTATATCGAGGGGGAACTTCGGCCGGACATCAAGTACCTCAGGCGGTCGCTGGACGCCTCGCCCGACATCCACGTCGACTACCAACGCTTCGATCCCGGGCACCCCGAGTCCCGGCCCGCGACGGCGGCCGAGTGGTTCAAGCCGGGCAAGTACGACGTGTTCATGTTGGGCGATGTCGATGCGTCGGCGTTTCGGGAGGGCGAACTGGCGGCGCTGCGCGACCGCGTCGAGCAGGGGGCGGGGCTCATCATGCTGGGCGGAGGGCGCTCGTTCGGTCCTGGCGGCTACGCCGAAACGCCGCTGGCCGACGTGCTCCCCGTCCAGATGAACCGCTACGAGCGCCAGCAGAA
>JANLFZ010000141.1:9168-12954 GCA_024653385.1 Thermoguttaceae bacterium
ACGCTGTTTCCGCCGGACCTTCACGTGATGAAGCCGGTGCGCATGCGGCCCACGCAACTGGGGCAACTTCATTTCAGCCTGCGTCTGGCGCCCACGCCGCAGGAAAGCTTGGCGAAGTGGGCCCAGTTGCCACCGCTCGACGGCGCCAACCGGCTCGCCGAAAAGCCCACCGCCCGAATCCTCGCCGTCACCGACGAAGGACTTCCCTTGTTGGTCTCGCACGACTTCGGCGAGGGCCGTGTCATGGCCTTCGGCGCCGACTCGACCTGGCGATGGTGGATGCGCGGCTTCGAGCAGGAGCACCGGCGGTTCTGGCGGCAGATCATCCTCTGGCTGGCCAAGAAAGACGAAGCCTCCGAAGGGAACGTCTGGGTCCGACTCGCCCAACGGCGCTTCGCCCCGGGACAGCGGGTCGAGATGACCGTCGGGGCCCAGTCGCCCACGGGCGAGCCGATCAAGGACGCGGCCTATCAGGTCGACGTCGAAGGGCCCAACGGCCCGACCCAGACGCTGGACGTGATTCGCCGCGACGATTCCGCGACGGCCAGTTTTCGGGACACGCAGGCCCCGGGCGACTACACCGTGCGCGTGACCGCCTCCCAGGGGGGCCAGCTCGTCGGCTCCACCCGCGCGCGATTCACCGTGTTCCAGCAAGACCTGGAACTGGACAACGCGGCCGCAGAATCGGGAACCCTCGACAATCTGGCCGTGATGACCGGGGGCGAATCGCTGGCGCCGGAAGAACTGGGCAGCCTCTTGCGACGTCTTGCCCAAAGCGTCGAGACGCTCGAAGTCCCCATCGAAGCCAAGGAAACGCTATGGGATAAATGGCCGTTCTTCTTGATCTTGATGGCCGCTCTGACCGCCGAGTGGTTTCTGCGCAAGCGTTGGGGCTTGGTTTGAGGGGTCGAACATGGCGGGCTGGGAATACCACTGAGGCTTTGCAGACAAGGCGGCTTGGGCGAATCAACTGGTTTGGGCGAGAGTGGCTGCCTTCGCCGCACCCGCGCAGATGCGGGATACCGTGAACGCTCGCGGGATATCCCCTGGGTGGCGGGATAGGCGCGGAATCCGCACGGACATTGCGAACCAATCGCACGGCATAAACGATAGCACAAGCAGGGTCGACCCGACTGCCACGCGGCCGGCAAGCCCCTTGCACTCGCCGCGCAAACAAGTCTGTTCTACCCTTGAGCGTGGGATAGAAACGGGGTAAACAGGATGGTAGGGATGCCGCGCAACCCGGCCATCCTTGGCCACTTTTCGTAGTCCGGCGGCAGCGGGTCCGGGGTGGTGGAATCTCCGGGGAACATCGGTCTCATGAGCGACCAATCGTACGACGCGCAACTCATCGAGCAGACCAAGCAGCAGATCAAGGCGCTGGTCGCCGAGATCGCCCAGCTCTCACGGACCGAGATCGACCCGCAAGAGTTCTATGGCGAGATGCTGCCGCGGGTCGTGACGGCGCTGGCGGCCATCGGCGGCGTGGTGTGGACGCTGGAGGACCAGAACCGGCTGACGCTTCAATACCAGGTCAATCTTCAGGAAGCGCGTCTGCCGGTTCAGGACCAGGAGCAGATGACGAGGCACGCCCGGCTGCTTCAAAAGGTCATCCGCAGCGGCGAGGGGTTGTTGGTGCCGCCGCACTCCGGGTCGGGCGAGGAGGATGGCGGCGCCAACCCGACCGATTGTCTCTTGGTGCTCGGCCCGCTGAAGACCGAGCTGGAGGTCAAGGGAGTCGTCGAGATTTTCCAGCGCGCCGAGGCAGGCCCTAGCACGCAGAAGGGCTACTTGCGGTTTCTCCTCCAGATGTGCGAGCTGGCCGGCGACTACCTCAAGAGCCGCGACCTGCGGCACTTCTCCGACCGCCAGCTCTTGTGGACGCAGTTGGAGGAATTCACGCGACTGGTTCACGCCAGCCTCAATCCCCGCGAGACCGCTTATACGATCGCCAACGAGGGACGGCGGCTGATCGAGTGCGACCGCGTCAGCGTGGCGGTGCGCAAGGGCGACCGGTGCGTGATCGAAGCGGTCAGCGGGCAAGACCTCTTCGACAAGCGGTCCAACACGATTCGCCTGTTGAACCGGGTGGCGTCGGTCGTGGTGGCCGGCGGCGAGCCGGTCTGGTACACCGGCGACACGAGCAACATGGCGCCGCAGGTCGAGGACGCGATGCAAGAGTACGTCGACGAGTCGCACTCGAAGACGGTGGCCGTCTTGCCGCTGGCCCGGCCCGAGCCCGAAGAAAAAGAACGCGACCGCCCCGACGAGCCCGCCGAGACTCCCGAGCCGGTCGGGGCGTTGATCGTCGAGCTGATCGAGGACGCGCGCGTGCCCGACCGCATGCGGCACCGCGTCGACGTCGTCTGCCAGCACAGCGCGGTGGCCATGGCCAACGCACTGGAGCACGAAAGCCTGTTCTTGATGCCCCTGTGGCGGACCCTGGGCAAGGCCCGCTGGATCGTGCGCGCCCGCAACCTGCCCAAGGTGCTCCTCGGGGCAGGGCTTGCGGTCGGGCTGGTGCTCGCCGCGGTCCTGGTGCCCTACGATTTCGCGCTGCGCAGCGAGGGCACGCTCGAACCCGTGGTCAAGCGCGACGTCTACGCCGGCGTCGACGGCACCGTGGACCAGGGCAAGGTCTTCGTCGAACACGGCCAGGCGGTCCAGGCAGGCCAGGTCCTGGTGCAATTGCGCAATCACCCCCTCCAGCAGGCGTTCTACAAAGTCGAAGGCGACCTGTTGACGGCCCAGAAGGACTTCTTGTCGACCCAAGCCAACCTCATGTCGAACCGGTCGCTCACGCCGGAAGAACGGGGGCGGCTGACGGGCCACCTGGCCGAACTGCGCGAGAAAATCAGCGCTCTTACAAGCGAGCAGGCGGTGCTCCGACAACAGATCGCCGAGTTGACGATCAAGAGCCCGATCGACGGCGTGGTCACCACCTGGGATGTGAAGCGGCTGCTCGAGAACCGCTTCGTGCGCCAAGGGCAGCGGATCCTCGAGGTGGCCGATCCCGACCAGGCTTGGGAACTGGAACTTCACGTGCCGGAAGACCGCATGGGGCACATCGCGCGGGCGCAGAACGCGCTGTATGACCGTCTCCGAAATCGGCTGCGCGAGGTCGTTCTCCAGCGTCTGCGCGAGAAGGTGCCCGACGCCACCGACGACGCATTGGCGGCCGAGACCGACCGGCAAGTGGCCCAAGTGCCCGACGCCGAACTGCGGGCCACCTTGCGCGAACTGTCGGGCGAAGACCTCGACGACCAGCTCGACGTGACCTACATCCTGGCGACCGATCCGGGACGCAAGCACACGGGCAAGGTCCGCCAGATCCACCTGTACGCCGAGGTCCGCGGCGAGGAAGGGAACACGGTGCGGGTCAAAGTCGATTTGGACAAGAGCGAACTGCGGCCCGAGCATGTGCGCCAAGGCGCCGCGGTCACGGCGAAGATCGACTGCGGCCGCCGTTCGATCGGCTATGTCTGGCTCCACGACGTGATCGCTTGGGGCCGCAAGATGTGGTTCCGATGGTTCTAGCCCGAGGGCCCCTCCCCATGCGACATTCACGGCATCTGGCTCTGGCGTGCATCGCGCTGGGCGCGATCGGCCTTTCCCTCTTGTTGTTCTGGCAGAACGCTCCTTCGCAAGACGGGCAGACCGCGGCGCCGGTCGAAGGCGGCGCCGGGGCAGGCGGCGCGCCCGCGGCCCCAGCCGAGCCGGAACGCCGGCCTGGGTCGATGCCCCGCGTCTTGCCCATGCGCCGCGCCACGCAGCCGGCGGAGCCGG
>JANLFZ010000142.1:0-3977 GCA_024653385.1 Thermoguttaceae bacterium
CCACCCAGCGTAAGGTTGATCTCTTTCGTTCCCCAGGATGTACGTTCCGGGACCGACGCTCTTGGCGCGGGTCGGACTCGCCTGGGGACCGGACTGATCCCTATCCTTCTGCTGGATATTGATGCCCGCAAGGTACTCCGGGTACGCGTCGATCAAGGTGCTGCTGCCGGTCCAGTCGCGCAGATCGTCGGCATCGATCCCGAGGGTGACGGGGGAGTTCATGGGAAAGGCGCGGCGGCTGACGTGCAGGGACAATCGCCACCCAAGAGCCCGAGCCAGCCAGTCTGGATCTTGGGCACAGATCACCGCCCGGCCCCCGCCGCGCACGTAGGGTTCCAGCTTGGCGGCGATGGCGGGGGCTTGCTTCAAGGCATTGCGTCCGACAACCACCAGCGCCGCCGGCGCCCCGTTCCACGCGCGGGTCGTGTAGCCCAGGCTGGCCAGCATCTTCGTGGTGGCGCCGTCCGGGTCGATGACGGCGATGTCTGCCTTGCCCGGCGCATCCTCGCCGAAGACGCGAAAGGTAAACGAGTCGTGATGCGTGGTCTGGCCGATCGAGGCGGCAAGCGTGATCCGGCCGTCGATCTTGGCGCCTGCTGCCGCCGAAGGCGCTACGATCTGGATGGGAAGGAATCGGATCTCCGACACCGCCAGGCTGCCGCGCCTGGTGGCTTTGCCGACTTCCTTGCCGCCGACCGTGGCGGTCCAGGTTGCTTGGAAATCCTGGGGCTGGCGCGTATCGTTGATCAGGACGATCTGTTTCTCGATCTTCTGGCCCGGGCGGAAATGGTGGTCCTTGGCCGTGTACGCCGCCGGCGGACCGGCGATCCACGCGAGGGTCGGGCCGTTATTCTCCCTAAGCGCGTCCTGAATCCACGACCAGGTGCGCAGGCCGCCCGATAGCCCCGCCGTGCGCCAACTGCGCCAGGTGTTGGTGCGGAAGAGTTGCTGGAGCTTGCGCATGTTGGCGTAGTCGTCCAGGCGGTTCTCGGAACTGCCGTAGAGCATTCCGCCGCGGAAGAGGTCGTGAAGATACTTCCGGTATTTCGCCTCCTCGGCGGCATAGGCCCCCGTGCCGAAATAGATGGCGCTGAACTCGGTCAGCAGCGGCTCGCTGGTGATGTTGCTGGTGAAGCCGTGGCGGCCGCGCCGGAACGTGCAGTCCATCGGTGTGCCGAACTCGACCATGGAGACCGGCATCTCGCCGCTCTGGCACCACTGGCTTAGCCACTCTTCGCGCTCCTGAAGCGGTATCAGGTCCAGGTAGCAGTTGATGGTATAGACGTCGCCGGTGCATGCCCCCGCGTGGCTGTAGTAGACGCGGGTCGGGTCGATCTTCTTCAACCCGTCGAAGAGGTCCCTGCTGGCGGCCAGGAGCTGCCGCCATCGCGGGTTGTTCTCGTCCCAGCCGCGTCGGCCGATGTAGCGAGGATCCTGGTCGCACGCGTTGAGGAAGCAATTGTGGCCGGCGATCCAGATCACCGCGGAGGGATGGTTACGGTAGTGACGAATCCACAAGGCCGCCTGCTCCAGCGCGAGCTGGAGGTTCTTCTCCCAAGAAGCCTTGTCGCCCGAGTCCTTCAGGTATCGGCCGACGTTGAGAATGTATACCCCCGCCAGGTATCCCTTGCGGTCGGCGTCCTCGAGGCCCTTGTCCGCGTCGAAGCCACCCACGCTCGGGTTTCCCACCTCCCAGTAATTCTCCCCAACCTGCGGGCGAGGTCCGTAATAGAAGCACCCCTGGCGCAGACGGATTTCGGTCCCGTTGAGGAAGAACTTGCGCGTTTCGATCCAGAACTCCCGGAAACCGAATCGCTGTTGGTATTCGTCCTCCAGGCCCGCGCCCTTCACCCTCAGCCGCACGGTGTAGAGGTTGGGCTGGCCAACGTCCCAAAGGCGCGGGTCGGCCCAGGGCCAGGAAAGCGTCAATGTCTGCTTCGGCTTGGCTTGCACGGCCACGTCCGCCGTGAAGGTCTTTTCCACCGTGCCTTTCTCGTCGAGCATGTCCGCGACGAACTGGACCCGCCCCGCCTGCTGGACTCCCGTCAACTCCACGTCCAGGGAGACGGTCTTGTTTCGCGTTGAGGTACGCACGAAGACATCGCTCACCCCCGCGCGACGGCCGTTGGGCGTCGGGACCTTCGCCTTATCCGAGACGACGCGGAATTCCTCGTTGTTCGCGAGATTGAATCCCGTGGCCCGCTTGATGTCGGGGCCCGTCTCCTCAGAATTCCCCTGCGGACGCACGTTCACCTCGGCCGAGGCGCGTGCGATCATCGCGCCCAGAAACGCGAGAATCAGGAGGGACTTGGCGTGCATGTCGGTTTCCAGCTCCAGTTGGGCAGAGGCTTGGCAACTTGTGGCGCGGTTACTCCCGGCCGAGAGATGTTCCGACGAGACCGAGTGTTACCGCTGCCTCGGCGGGCCTGGGCATTGCGATGCTGTGCAAAAGGCTCCGAGTCGGTGGTTTCGCGGATTTCTAGGCCCGCTGGGCAATGGGCGTCGAGATGAGCGCGGGCGGCTCGTCGCTCGCCGCCTCCAAGCCCGTGGCGAACTGAAGTTCGTTCATGGTCCGCTCGGTCTCGACCATGCTCGTGGCCACGTGGTCGACTTCGCTGGAGATGAACTCGGGCTCCTGCCGGTTGATCGCCATCTCGCTTAGCGAGCGGATCTTGTTCTCCAGCCGTTCGATCTCCAGACCGATGAGCTGGAAATTGTCGCGGGCCTTGCGCAGATTCTCCAGACGGGCGCGGCTCGTCTGGAGGTGGTCTTCAAGCATCTTTCGGGCGCGCTCGTTCTGCGGGCTGGATTGGGTCGAAAGCCGCTGTAGTCGCTCTTCGGTCCGACGCAGGTCGCGTTCGATGTCTTCTTCGGGCGTCTTGGCCAGGAAACGAGCAAGCGCGTGGTGCGTGTACAGAAGGCGCAGGTGGATCCACAGCAGCCGGTCGAGACCGGCCGACTGGAATCCCTCGAGCGGCAAGTCGACATCGGGCTTGCCGGGCTGCTTCAGCTCGCGGGCGAGTTGCCGCAACTCGGCGCACTGCGACCGCAGGGTCTCGAACCGGGCAAGGGTCTCGCGGGGCAGCGCCCTCATGATGCGACGAAGCGCAAGCTCGGCGGCTCGGGCGTTTTCCGTGCGTGCGGCCTTGGCCTCCTGGGCGTCGACGAAGGCCCGAAACTTGGGATGCGCTCCCAGTAACGCGACGTAGGCCACTTCGGCGGCCAGGACGAGCGGCCAGACCACGTCGGGTTTGCGGCTGACGAGGCCGAACGCCAGCCCGCCCAACAACGCCAGTACGTTCCAGCGGTTGGCAAACGCCGTCTTGAAATAGCGAAAAGGGCTCACAGCGGACCGAACCGTGGCTGTCCACGCTTTGACAATAGGCCCATTCTAAGGTCGCCCCAGGGCGGCATCAAGCAGCGCCTTGCACGGCCCGGCGGCCGCGATCTACACTGGAGCCGTCGGTTGGGTTCATGCCCTCGCTTGCAGGAGATCGTCCCGTGTCCAACACCTTCCACCGTCGCGAGATGCTCCGCAACGCCGCGTTGGCGGTCGCGGGTTTCTGGATTGCCCCCTCCGGCCTATCGGCCGCCGACCGATCGCCCAACGAGCGACTGAACCTGGCCTTTGTCGGCGCGGGCGGCCGGGGCGCGGCAAACCTCCAGGACCTGCGAAACCAGAACGTGGTGGCCCTGTGCGACGCGGACGAGCGGCGGGCCGGGAAGACGTTCGAACAATACCCCCAAGCCCGGCGGTTTCGCGACTTCCGCAAGATGTTCGACGCGATGCACCGCCAGATCGACGCGGTCGTCGTCAGCGCCCCGAACCACATCCACGCGCCGGCCAGTGTGATGGCCATGCGCCTGGGAAAGCACTGCTATTGCGAGAAGCCCTTGTCGCACTCGGTCTACGAGTCGCGCGTCATGGCGCAGGTCGCCGCCGAAAAGAAGGTCGCCACCCAGATGGGAACCCAGAT
>JANLFZ010000142.1:3987-12878 GCA_024653385.1 Thermoguttaceae bacterium
CGCCAGCGCGAACTACCGCCGGGCGATCGAGCTGATCGAGTGCGGAGCCATCGGGACGGTGCGCGAGGTCGACGTCTGGACCATGGCGGCCGAAGGGGGCGGCGACCGGCCCAAAGACACCCCACCCGTGCCGCCGGGGCTGGACTGGGACCTCTGGCTCGGTCCGGCGCCCGAACGGCCCTACCATCCCTGCTACCTCCCGCGCCAGTGGCATTTCTGGTGGGATTTCGGCGGCGGCGTGTTGGGGAACGTGGGCTGCCACTTCATGGACCTGGCGTTCTGGGCCCTCAAGCTGCGCCACCCGACGACCATCGAAGCGCACGGACCGCCGGTCCATCCCGAGACCACGCCGAAAACGATGACCATCCGCTACGAGTTCGCCGCGCGAGGCAATCTGCCCCCGGTGACACTCACCTGGTATCAGGGCCGAAGGTCGCCGCGCGCCGAACGGGGAGAGGCTCCTGCCTGGGAACCGGGTTTCCTCTTTGTGGGCGATCAAGGCATGCTTCTGGTGAATTACGGCCAGCGCAAGCTCCTGCCCGAGGCGAAGTTCGCCGGCTTCAAGCCGCCGGCTCCGACCATTCCCGATTCGACCGGACATCACGCCGAATGGGTCGCGGCCTGCAAGACCGGGAGTCCGACGGGCTGCAACTTCGACTACTCAGGCGCGCTGACCGAAATGGTGCTCTTGGGCAATGTGGCGTACCGCGTGGGAAAAGCCATCGCCTGGGACCCCGCCGCCCTGAAGGCGAAAGACTGCCCCGAAGCCGACGCGTTCATCCGCCGCGAGTACCGCAAGGGTTGGACCCTGTGACTTCGCGGGACGCGATCCGCTTGCGCAACGCGGCTTGGCCAAGTCGGCCGACGGCCAAGGCAGGACTCAGGTCTCTCGAACCGACAGGTGGCCGAGTTTCCACACGCCCCCTTCACGCAGGAACCAAGCCTCGCCGACGATCCCTTCGACCGCGTAGGCGAATTGGACGTAAGCCAAGTCGGTGTTGACGATGACCCTCTGGACCTCGAAGTGCGGCTTTCCCGACGCGGTAAGCTGGGCCGCGTCTTCGTAGACCACGGGAACGCCGAACTTGACGAGCGCCGGCTCGGAGGCCACCGCGGGGCCCTTGGCAATGCGCACGGGCTTGCGGTCCGGCGCTTGATCGACGTGGTAGTACGGCGCCAAGGGCTCGGCATCGAGCACCAGTTGGAGCAGTTGTCCCAGATCGGTGGTTTCGGTCTTGGCCATCGCGCGCTCCTCGGAAATGCGAGTGTTCGGAGGGGGGGGTGACGGAGAGGTCGCTGCCGGCGGCTGGCAGCCTGACATCAGCCCCAGCGCGACGAGTGCGGCAATCCTGACCTTCGGGATGGAGTACATGGCAAGTCTACCAGTAACGATCGATATCCCGGCCGTAGGCCGCCACTTCGAAGGCCTTGCCCTCTTCACCCGGCTGATCGACGCCGTCTTTCCAATCCCCCCAATGGACCGTCTCGTGGAGGATCGTCGATTCGACCAGCAACAGCATCTTGGGGTTGTTGTAGTCGGTCTCGAACTTCGCACAAATGACATCGGCAAGGTAGATGACGTCGGGGTTGTTCGCGCCGTCGAACTCCCCATTGGCGCCCGGCATCGCCCTGGCTTTCAAGATCGGCTTGCACCACGGGGTCAGCGCGATCATGCCGTGGATGGCCGACAACTCGCTGTACCTCAGAAACGCCAGCCAGACCCGGGGCTTGAACACCACCTTGGGGAGTTCGCACCGCACCCAATTGGCGAGCTTGGGGTACTTGCTCTTGATGGACGCGTCGACGATCATGGTCGATTCCTTTGCCGAGGGACGGTCAGGACCAGAAGGAACCACACGCTCGATTATCGCCGACTGCCCAGTCCGGTTGCGTCGATTCCGCCGGATTCGACGGGTTCGGCCACGAAACGGTAGCCCGCATCGCGAAGCGTCAGCAGGTATCGAGGCCGCGACGGGTCCGGTTCGATGGCCTTGCGAAGCCGCCGGATGAATTGGTCGGGGGCCCGGGTGTTCAGATCGCCGGGCAGGTCCCAGACGCGCTCCAATAGTTCGGTGCGGGGGATGATGCGTCCCTCGTTCTCGACGAAATATCGCAGCAGTTTCATCTCGAGTTGCGTCATCCGCACCGGCCGGCCCTGTACGTGGACCTCGAGCCGATCGAAGTGGATTTCCACGTCGCCGAACCGGTAGCAGTCGGTCGGCTTGTGGCCGGGCGCGGCGCGTTCCACGCGCCGCGCGTACATCGCCAGGAGGTTCTTGATCCGGCTGAGAAACTCGTCGAGATCGAACGGCTTGGTAAGGTACTGGTCGGCCCCGACGTCGAATCCGCGCGTGCGGTCCTCGGAAAGGGTCCGGGCGCTGAGGATCAAGATGGGCATCATTTCGTCGGCCGCGCGAAGCGCCTCGCACACCGCGTAGCCGCTCATGCCCGGCAACATCAGGTCGAGCACCACGAGATCCACCTCGTTGCGGTGCTCGGCAATGTACCGCAACGCCGAAGGCCCGTCGCCCACGGTGGTCACACGATACCCTTCGGCCTCCAGGTTGAATTGGATCCCGGCGGCCAGGTGCGCTTCGTCTTCGACCACGAGAATGTGTTTGCCGTTCATGATGCGATTTCGGGTGCGGACGGCACTTGGCCGGGCAGCCGCACTTCGAACACGGCGCCAGGACACGACGGCTGGTCCACCACGCGCACGGTGCCGCGGAGCCGATGCACCAGATTGCGCACAATGTACAATCCCAGACCGGTTCCCGGCTTTTCGCGTTCCAACTCGGAGCCGAGGCGGACGAACCGGCCGAACAGTTTGCGCCGCAGGCGGCGCGGGATGCCTGGTCCGTTATCGCCGATCCGGGCGACGACGGTCCGCCCGCCCTGGAGCCCGGCCACGACCTCGACGCGCGGGGGCGTGCCGGCGTATTTCACCGCGTTATCCAGCAAGTTGCGGAAAACCAGATCCAGGTCCGCACGCCGGGCACGCACCGCACAGGGCTCGACGCGCAGGACCACCGTCTCCGGCGGCACGCGGTAGCGAAGGCACACCATCTCGGCGCATTCGCGCACCAGCGGCCCCAGTTCGACATCTTCCACTTCGCCATCGACGTACCCCGCATCCACGCGGCCCGCGTCGAGCACCTGGTTGATCAGGTGGTCCAGCCGTTCCACGTCCTCGATCATGTAGCGGTAGAAATCGGCCAGTTCGGGCCCGGTCATTTGCCGCCGCTTGAGCGTCTGGAGACAGAGCTTCAGCGAGGCGATGGGCGACTTCAGCTCGTGGGTGACGCTGTCGACGAAATTCGATTGCCGCCGGTTCAGGTTGATCGCTTTGATCGTCAGGGCGAGGTAGATCACGACCCCGGCCACGAGGAGCAGGGTGAACGTGGTGCCGATCGACAAGAGCGCCCAGTAGACGTAGGCGAACCGGCTGTTGGCCAGTGCCCCGAACACATTCAAGATCACCCACCCGACCGTGAGCACGACCAAGAGCAGGATCATCACCACGGCCAGGGTGATCGGCAGGCTCAGGGGGCGGCGCGGGAGCATCGCTCTAGACCCGTTGTTCCAGCGCCTTCGACAGCGCCTCGACAAAGAAGAAATCGCCCCACATGACCGATTCGTCGACCCCGAGGTTCTTGCGCGTGTGGTACACCCCGTGCTTGAGAATCCCCTCCCAGCCCGGCGTGCTGATGGCCAAGTACTCGGGATCCAAGAGCGCGTCGAGCGTCACCAGGGCGGCGTTGTGATAGATCAACGACCGCTCGTCGGACTTGGCCTGCCGGGCGAGGTCGAACAGGGCGCTTGCGGCGATGGCCGCCGCCGAGCTGTCTTTCTGCGGGCCAAAGGGCAGCGGCTGCGACAAGTCGGCGTCGAAATCCCAATAGGGGATTTTGTCGTCGGGCAGGTGCGTAAGCCAGTACTCGGCATTCAGCTCGGCGGTCTCGCGGAACTCCTCCATGCCCGTCAGCCCGAAAACCTTGCTGAACCCGTACATCGACCAGGCCAGCCCCCGCGCCCAGCAACTGTCCGGCCGAAGGCCCTGTTGCGTGCTCTGGCGCAGAAATCGGCCGGTTTGGACGTCGAAGATCCCCTCGTGGGCCGTGGAACCGTCGGAGCGAACCAGACGCTCGCGGGTCGTCCGGCAGTGGGCCACGGCAATCCGCCGCAACTCCTTGTCGCCTGTCTGGTTGGCGGCGTAGAAGATCAGCGGCACGTTCATCATGATGTCGATGAACAGCGATTCGGGCCCGAGGAACGAGCACAGATACTGCCCCTTCTCCTGGAACCGCGTGGCCAGCGTGCGGCCCGCTTGCACGAGCACCTGCAAGAAGGCCGGATCGCCGGTCAACTCGTACCACGGCAAATAGCTGTTGAGAAAGATGAATCCCAGGTCGTGGACGTTCCGGTCGTGCTGGCGCGGTTGCAGCAACCGCGAGTAGTGCGCCGCGCGCTGCCGCCACTCGACCTCGTGTTTGCGGCGGTAGAACCGCCACATCATGCCGGTCAGGAACCCGCCGGTCCAGTCGGTCCACAACTCGCCCTCGTGGTACCACTTGCCGCCCACGGTATAGATGGGAAAGTAATCGGGATGCCGCTCGACGAGCGACTTGACCTGCCGCTCGGCAAAGTCCAACGCGGCCTTGTATTGGGCACTTTGCTGTTCGGGCATGGCGGATTCCTCGATATCGACCCGACGCGCCGGTGAAGTAGATCACTAACCCGACGCGCCAGCGAGGGGTACCGACAACCCGACGCGCCAGGGAGATCCACACCAACCCGACGCGCCAGCGAGGGCCTCGGCGACCCGAGGCACCAGGAAGGTCCACTGCCAACCCGATGTGCTAGCTAGGACGGGTGGGGACAGCCCCCTCTCGCTGGCGCTTCGGGCTGGTGTTGCGGTACCCGTGAGGCGGCCGACGAACGCCCTCGCTGGCGCTTCGGGTTGGTGTCAGGTCGCCGGTTACGTAACGACGGCCACCCTCGCTGGCGCTTCGGGTTGGTGTCGTGGAGATAATACGTACGATTTTCATCGTAGCCGCCGCGGGCGAGCGCGTAAAGAAGAGGTGGAATAGCCCACCAGGGACTACCATTCCATGGACCGCGTCTTGCACATCGTACTGTACCAGCCGGAAATCCCCGCCAACGCCGGGGCCATCGGGCGGACATGCGTCGCCGTGGGGGCCAAGCTGTGGCTCGTCCGTCCCTTGGGCTTCCGCCTCAACGACCGCCAGTTGCGCCGCGCGGGGCTCGACTACTGGCAACACCTGGACTGGGAGGCGGTCGACGACTGGGACCGTCTGGTCGGCCGGCTGTCCGCGCCGGATCACCCGATCTGGTTCTTTTCGAAAACCGCCCCGCGGCTGTACACCGAGGCCCGGTTCCATCGCGGCGACGTGTTGGTGTTCGGCAGCGAGACGCAGGGGTTGCCGCCGTCGCTTCTGGCCGCGCATGGTGAGCGCTGCCTGCGGATCCCGATGCGCCGCCAGGCCCGCAGCTTGAACCTCTCGGTGAGCGTGGCAGTGGCCGCGTACGAGGCGATTCGCCAGTTGGGATTGGGGAATGGGGATTAGGGATTGGGGAGGGTCAGCGGGTTTCGAGCGCCCCCGCGTCGCGGGCCTTGCCCTTGGGACGTTCGCCGCGCATATCGCGCAGGGCCGGCCCGTCGAATTCCCAGGCATAGAGTTCCTCGATGCTGGTCCGGGCGTCGGCAAGCGTGCCGTGCGCGATGCGCAGGAAGTCGATCGCCCCGCTTAGGTAGTCTCCCTCGGGACTACCGCCGACGTAAAGATCACCCTCATTGGCCAGCGAGATCTTGCCGAGGCCCGGCCCACTCTTGTCGAGCTTGCCGTCGACGTAGAGGGCCAGGGTCCGAGCTTGCCGATCGCACTCGGCAACGAGATGATGCCATCGGCCGTCGGCAAGCTGGGCTTGGGAAGCCAGTTCGGCGGTCGCTCCGCCTTGCCCCACGAGGTGGAACACGGCCCTGCCGTTTCGGAGCCGCAGCGCGTAGCCGGTCTTGCGCATCTTGCCGATGAGGAGGCCGTCGTTGTCGGCTCGGAAGTAGACCTCGATCAGGAAGTTGCCGGCGTGGATCGCCGGGTTCTTGAGTTCATCGCCGGTGAAGGTGAATTCCCGGAGCAAGGGATCCTGGCCGTGCCGTGCCCGCGTGGCGAGCTTCGTCGTGAACGGCTTGCTGAGAACGGCATGGGAAATCGTGGCGTGGATTCTCTTGGCCGGAACGAACCGCAGGGCCCCTGGGACGAAGTTCTCCAGCGGGCCGCGGACGTAGTCGTCGGGACCGGCGTTGACGACGGTCAGCGGATACGTGGGCCGGGCATCGTACTCGGTCCGCTCCGTCAGGAAGTCCTTGGCGTACCAGTGCTCGTCGAGGATCTGCGTGGGGTCGCCGCCGGCATGGTAGAAGTTCCATTCGGCGGCCACGCCATGGAGGGCCCAGGGCACGAAAGCCACGGCCCCATGGTCGATCGCCGCCGATGCCGGGTTGAGTCGGAAATCACCCCGGGCCGGATCGCGAAGCGGCGCGACCGTGTCCATCACGCCCAGATCGGAAACCAGGCTCCGATGGGCCGCCAGCGCCGAACGGAAATCCTCGAGCGTCGCCAGCCAGCGCCCGGACGCCTCGTACACGCCGAACTGGCCGATGTCGTAGAAGACATTGGCCGCATAGGCGTTGGTCTGGTAGTCGAACCGCTCTTTCGGCGGGCGGGCGTGGGCGGCGTTGCCGGCGTCCCGGGTCTTGGCCGGGTCGGCGTGCCGGAAGACCCACTCGCTCATGCCCTGCCACACGTTGCCCAGGAACTTGTTCCGTCCGGCGCGCGGTTCCTGGCGTCGCGAGCCCACGGTGAAGTTGTACGCGGTATTGTTCAGGAACACGTTCTGATGGCTGATGATCTCCTGGAAGGCCGAGCAGTTGACCAGCGGGCTGGTCGGATCGTTCGAGAGGCCCCAGGCGATATTGTTGAAGACGTAGTGCTTGAAGCCGCCGTCGAGGTAGTACGCGTGGCCGAAGCCGGGGTTCCCCTTGTTGTGAACGCGTTCGCCTTCGCGCTGGCCGCGGGCGTCGAAGCTGAGGTTGTTGAAGATGTACACCGGCCCGTGCTGCCAGCTCTCGATGCCGCCGAAGTCGTTGCCGTTCTGCATCGTCTTCCAGGCTTTGTTCTGGTGGATCAGCACGCGCACGAGGGGCACGTCGCCGCGCGTCGCGCCCTTGCCGGCCACGACGTTGATCGCCTGGGCCCCGGACCGCTCGACCACGTTCCCGGCGATGTGGGCGCGCAAGGGATGGGTCAGATCGAACGCGCAGCCGCGTTCGTAGCGCGGGGCCCGGAACCCGATGTTGGCGGCGAAATTGCGGTACAGACGCACGTCGTCCAGCACGCCCACCAGGTGCGAGAAGCCCCAGCCGGCGCCGGCGGTGAAGTGGGCAGCGCCCGCGTCGTTGTCCCTGAAGACGTTATCCTCGACCGTGATGTCGCGGATCGGCGAGCCTTCGCCGACGGCCCGCATCGAGATGCCCATGACCACGTCCTGAAAGCGGCAATTGGCGATCCGGATCCCCTCGCCGCGGCCCCAGACGCGGATGCACGCCGGATGGGCCTCGGGACGAACCCCGAACGGCTTGGTGCGGAAGTCCCACGACGCCACGTCCAGCTCCCAAGGCTGCGTGGTCCAACGGAAATCGAGGCCGCTGATTTCAAGGTGCCGGACATCCGACCCGACGATGAGGTCGCGGTGCCGGCCGGCCTCGATCCGCACCGTGTTGGGGTCGGCGCCGCCGGGTAGACGCACGTACAGCGTTCCGCCCGCGCCCTGCTTGTCGAACCAGAACTCGCCGTCGGGATCGTCGAGGTACTGGGGCTTGTCTTCCAGATAGTACCTCATGCCGCGGAAGATGATCGAGGCATTGCCGCCGCCTGTCCACCCGGCGAACTGCACCGAGCCGTCGGCGGGATCGTACTTGTTCACCCGGGTTGGGTACGGCGTGCCCATCACCCAGCCGAACTCCGAGTAGATGAGCGCCCCCTCGACGAAGTCCCGGTCGAGGCCCTTCAAATGGACGGCATCGTTGGCGCTAAAGCCCTCCCTGGCGCGAAAGGGATGCGGATCGTTGGTCCACGTGAACCACTGGGCCTTATGGTCCTCCGGCTGGCTCTTCCAATTCGGGTGCCGGGCCAGCGGGATTCGCACGGCCCTGCCGCGGGAGTCGATCATCCACAGCGTGCGCGGCGAGAAATCGAGCCGGGCTTTCCACACGGTCGCCGGCTGGGGGATCTTCGGATGCGCGGCGCCCCGCGTCCAGCCGGTGACGACCTCCGAGCCGGCAAGCACCGCCGGGCCGTCGCCCCAACTCGGATCGCGCGTGAGCCGGATCGGTGCGCCCGGGCGACCCTGTTCCTTGACGGTGAGCTGCCCGCGGTAGATCACCCCGCCCCTGAAGACATAGGTCTCGATTCCCCTGGCCGCCGCCGCGTTTCCCGTGGCGGCCGCGTCCCAAGGATGATGCTTCCAAGGCCGCTCCTTCGAAGCGCCGTCGGCGGCGTCGGAGCCATGCTCGTAGTCGATATAGCGCACGCTGCCGCCCGGCGCGAACTGGAACTCCCGAGGAGTCCACTCGATGTTCCCCGTTTCGCTGACGCGGGCGTAATCCTGCTGCCAGGCGAAGGGCGCCTGGGCAGCCGGACTCGCCGAACCGCACAGCGCCGCAACGGCCAGGGCCGTCATGCAGTACGTGCGCGAAAGGTGCATGGATGTCTTCCTCATCATCGAGACGTCAACAGGAAAGGGAAGCGTGCCGCTGCTTAGGGCCTGTAAAACTATAAGTTGGGCAATCTTATGGAACCCAAGGAAGCGAA
>JANLFZ010000143.1 GCA_024653385.1 Thermoguttaceae bacterium
CGCAAAGCGACGTGTACAGCCTGGGCGTGGTGTTGTACCACGCGCTGACGGGCAAGCTGCCGTTCGAGGGCCCGCTGCCGAAGGTGCTGGCCGCGATTGCCCACTCGGATCCGCCGCCGCCTCGCGCGGTATGCCCCGAGTTGGATGCCTCGATCGAGGCCATCTGCACCAAGGCGATGGCCAAGCGGCCCGCCGATCGCTACGCCTCGGCCAACGAGTTTGCCGAGGCGCTTGGGGGCTACCTTCGAGGCGAAGTCCAACCGAGTGCCCCCGCGCCGCGGGCTGCCGTTTTCCCACGGCCCCGATGGTTAACGTGGCTGGCGGTGGTCCTCGCCGTGTTGGCCGGGGGGATCCTCTGGCAGATGTTCTACCGCCCGAGCCCGCCCATTCTGCCGCGGCCGACCATCGGGCAAGCGCCGCTGGTGCCCATCGAGCGGTGGATTGAGACCGGCGCCACGGCACCCGCCGCCGAGATCGCCCTGGACGGCTCGCGCCTGTACGTGGCGGCCTGTGTCGAAGAGGGATCGTCGCCGGTCGAGGTGTACGACACTGCCTCGGGCAAGCGGCTGCGCACGATCGCGTTCGATGGCGACGTGTACGTCCATAAAGGAGTTGCGGTTTCCGGCGACGGGCGCTATCTGTTTGTCACGCATTACTATCACCGCAACCTCTCGCGGATCGACCTCGAGCAGGGCGACGCGCGCACCGAACTGCCCATCCGGGGCGTGCCGGGGGCGGCCTATGCCCAGGGCCTTACCGTGACGCCCGACGGCCGCAAGCTCTTGGTGACCGTCGGCGGCGACGGCCGAAACGAGGACCTCGACAACGACCAGATCTCGATCGTCGATATCGCCGACGGCAAGTTCTCGCTGCTGGCCGAGCTGAGGCTCCCCGACGAGCCGATCGGGCAGAAGCTGGCCGTCACCGCCGACGGCAAGTTCGCCTATCTGGTCACGCTTCCGCGAAAGTCGCGCGATCCGGCGCTTTACGAGATTTCGCTGACCGAGCCCTACCGGGTGACCCGGTCGTTAGGGTTCCCGGAGGGACGCTTGCAGAACGTCGTCGTGTCGAGCCGGCGGCAGCAGGCGTTCGTCAGCGATTCGACCGCGCGCAAGATCTGGGTGGTGGATCTCGCGTCGTTCAAGGCCAGGTCGTACATCGGCTTGGAGGACTTCACGCCGGGTACGCTCGGTTTCACCCGCGACGAGGCCCTGCTGGCGGTCGTCTGCCAACCGAACCGCAGGCTGTTCTTCATCAACCCGGCCGACGGGACGGTGGTCGCCCGCGTCGAGGGGCTTCGCGAGTCGCCCGGACGCCCCCTGCTTACTGCCGACAACGCGCGGCTCTTGCTTCCCCATGGCGCGCCGGGCGGGACGGCGGTCGTCGACCTCCGGCGGCGCGCGGGCCGCATTGCCTTCGCCTCGAACCGCGCGGGCGAATCGTACCAGCTTTACACGATGGACGGCGACGGCAAGAGGGTCGAGCGCTTGACCAACAACCACTACGTCGATCGCTGGCCCCGGTGGTCGCCCGACGGGCGATGGATCGCCTTCGTCTCCGACCGCGACGGCCAGCCGCGCATCTACGTCACACCGTGGGATCGGGACGACGCGGTGCCGCTGTTGGCCACCGACCCGGCGGTCGACGAGCCCGGCGCCGGGGCCACGCTCGACTGGTCCCCGGACGGCACCGAGATCGTTTTCATCGGGAAGTGGTTTAGGGCACTGCGCGTGGTCAATCTCGAAAGCGGCGCGATCCGCACGCTTTTCGCGGGCGAGGCCGCCCCGGGCCTAGCGCAGTACGCCAGCGTGTGCTGGCAGCGCGACGGCCCGATCTTGTTCACCGCGCGACCCACCGCGTCGGCCCATCACCGGGAGATCTTCCGGATCGACCCAAAGACGGCGAAGGTCGTGCAAATCACCCAGGACCGCGGCAGTCCGGAGCATTACGCGGCGCCTTCGATGTCGCCCGACGGCAAGCGCATCGCGGTGGCCCGCTATGCCAGCCGCGACCCGCCCCTGCCGGGGCCGATCCGGCTCCTAAACGCCGACGGCTCGGAACAGGCGCGTCTCGAGTCGACGGCCGCGACGCTCAACCTGGCGCCGCGCTGGTCGGCCGACGGCAAGGCAATTGCGTATATCGTGCAGGCGGGCGCCTTCCGCCACCTTTGGATGGCCTCGGTGGAAGGCGAAACGACATCGCCGCTTTCCGCCGGCAATTGGCACGACGTCGATCCCGACGTCTGGGGCGACGCACCCTCGTCGGTCGTGTCGGATGCTCCAGCCACGAAACACCAGCCCCGGCCGGTACCCTGAACGCCGGAACGCCTGCGATTCGAATCGGAGAGGTCCCATGAAATCGTTAACACGATGTTTCACCTGGCTGATCCTGGGCGTCGTGGCGTGCGCGGTCGCGTGGGCCCAGGACAATCGCCAGACGCTCGAACCGGAGCGGGCCACGAAGAAGCAGGCGCCGGCTTTCGGCGCGCTCAAACCAACGCACGCCGACGTGAAATACGGTCCGCACCAGCGCAACGTGCTCGACTTCTATCAGGCAAAGTCCGAGCGGCCCACGCCGCTGGTGATCTTCATCCACGGCGGCGGGTTCGTCGCCGGAAACAAGCGCGACTTCAATCCGGCCATGGTCAAGGCGATGCTCGACTCGGGGATCAGCTTCGCGACGATCCACTACCGCTTCGTCGACGGCAAGGAGACGATCTTCCCCGCCCCGCAGCGCGACGGCGCCCGCGCCGTGCAGTTCTTGCGAAGCAAGGCCGCCGAGTGGAACCTCGACCCGAAGCGCGTCGCCTGCTTCGGCAGCTCGGCGGGGGCGGGCATCTCGATGTGGATCGGCTTCCACGACGACCTGGCCGACCCCGCAAGCGACGACCCCGTGCTGCGCCAGTCGACGCGGATTCAGGCGATCGGCACGTTCGGCGGCCAGGGAACTTACGACCCGATCAAGATCAAGGAACTGATCGGCGGCCGCGCGTGGGAGCACCCTTCGCTCTTCAAGGTCTACGGCTTGCGGGGCGCCGAGGAGGCCCTGAACCCCACGCCGCAGCAGCGGAGACTCTACGACGAGGCCTCGGCGATCACGCACCTGACGAAGGACGATCCCCCGCTCTACATGGTCTATAGCGAGCCCGATGGTCCCCTGCCGCCCGACGCCAAGCCGGGGCAAGGCATCCACCACCCCAACTTCGGCCGGCAGCTTAAGGCGAAGATGGACGAACTGGGCATCGAGAACGTCTTCGTGTACACGCCGGAGGCCAAGAGCCGAAACGTGGCCAAGGAGATGCTCGATTTCTTCCGAAAGCAGTTCGCGGCCGTGAAGTGATCTTCTCCAAGTCCCCAAGGCGCGACGTCAGTTCTACAGCATCATTTTGGTATTGGAGATTTCGGGTGGTTGAGGCATATAGGAGGAGTGGTGGATCGAACTGGCCGGTTCGACGGTTCATGGAAGTCTCGGGGAGGACTTGGTCATGGATACGGTCGAACTGCGCGCCGCGGCGGCACGGTTGCTCACGTTGCACGGGCGCTTCGCCCCCTTGTTTGGACGACGCGAGTGCCAGGAGCATTCCTTGGGGTATTTACGGGGCCTGCTCTTGGGCGAAGGTCGCAAGAGCGTCGAGCCGATGGCCCTGGTCTTTGGCGGGCCGTCGGAGGTCGAGCCCCAGATCGCTCAGCACGTCGCCTTGGCGTGGCAGCGGTTCGTGACGGTTTCGCCCTGGGAGGCCCAGAGAGTGCAGCAAGAAATCCAGGCGGTGTTCAACGAAGAGTTCGTGCCCACGGCACGGCAGTCGCCCATCGGCACGGTGGGCGTGATCGACGGCTCGGGCTTCGTCAAGCGTGGGACCGCAAGCGTCGGCGTCGCGCGGCAATGGTGCGGACGCGTGGGCAAGAAGGAGAACTGTCAGGTCGGCGTGTTTCTTCTGGGCGTGACTCCGGCAGGGTGCGTGCTGTTGGATCATCAACTGTACCTGCCCGAGGCGTGGGCCGCCGACGCCGAGCGACGCGCCAAGACCCGGGTTCCGCCGGAGCTGCCCTTCCAGACGAAACCCGAGATCGCCGCGGCGTTGGTGGCGAGGAATTCTTCGAGGACGCCAAAGGGCACTTGGGGATGGGGCACTACGAGACGCGGTCGTGGACGAGCTGGCATCACCACATGAGTCTGGTGGCCTTGGCGCATCTCTATGTGGTGCAGACGCGGCGTGATCTCGGGCGCAAGGTCCCTGGACTGACCCTCGACATGGCCCTGCGGCTGCTTCGGGCCGCGCTGCCCCGTCCGCAGTTGAGCTTGGAGGAAGCGGGCGAGTTGGTGGACTACCACCGAGCCCGCAACCAGCGCGCTACGGATTCCCACCGCAAAACCTGGCTCGCCAGACATCCAAACGTCGTCCGAAAAAAGTGATGCCGTAGAACTAGAGAACATGGAGCTACCGGGATGCCAAGCGATACCCGACGCCGGGTTCCGTGAGTAGGAAACAAGGTCGGGCTGGGTCGTCTTCGAGTTTCCGGCGAAGCTGGGCCATGTACACGCGAAGATAATGGGTCTCGAAAACGCTGTCCGGCCCCCATACCTCCTTGAGCAATTGCCGGTGAGTAATCACCTTGCCGGCGTGCTTAATCATCGTCGTCAGCAGACGGTACTCGATGGGCGTCAGATGGACTTCGCGTTCGCCGACGAAGACCTGTCGGCGAGCGAGATCGACGCGCAAGGCGTCGAGCACAAAGACCGGCTCGCCCGGCTCGCCGGCACCCTGCGCTGCGTGCCGCAGCGCAACTCGGATTCGCGCGACAAGCTCGCCGACGCTGAATGGTTTCGTGAGGTAATCGTCCGCACCGGCGTCAAGGGCCTGGACCTTCTCGTGTTCCTGCCCACGAGCAGAGAGAATGATGATCGGCATTTGCGACCACTCGCGGACTTGCCGGATGACTTCCATGCCGTCGAGGTCCGGCAGTCCCAGGTCAAGGATCATCAAGTCAGGCTGCTGCGTGGCAGCCTGCATGATGCCATCTTTGCCCGTCGCGGATTCCACGAGCCGGTAGCCGTGACTTCCGAGCGAGACGCGCAGGAAGCGGCGGATTTCCTGCTCGTCCTCGATCAGAAGTATTTTGGGGCCTTCGGTGGTCATGGTCCGTTTCATCTATTGCGGAGGATCGGTCGCAGGTAGCGACTCGGGCAGCGAGAGGGCGGGAGGGCCGCCTTCCAAGGGCAGCCAGAAACGAAAGACCGCGCCTCCGCCGGGGCGGTTTTCGGCCTGTATCCTGCCGCCGTGCAACTGGACGATCCCCCGGCAAATCGCCAGCCCAAGGCCCGCTCCAAGGGAAAAGGGGACGGGTCCAATTTGCCGGAACGGCCCGGAGGGTGCTTCGCACGCATTCGACCTGTCCCCTTTTCCCCGGTAGAACTTCTCGAACAGCCGGCTCGGATCGCCGGGAGGCAGGCCGGGGCCGCGGTCGGCCACCTCGATCAAGACCGAGTTGCCGTCCTTGCGGGCGGACACTTCGACCGGCGTGCCCGTTGGCGTGTATCGGATTGCGTTTTCCAGCAAGTTCACGAGAACCTGTTGGATGAGCAAGTCATCGAAAGGCGCAAAAGGCAGATCGGGCGCAATATGAGTCGTGACCGGATGGTCGTGGAGTTGGCGGGAGAGACGTGCCAGCGCGGCACCAACCACTTCTTCTACCGGCTGCCACTGCTTCTTCACTTGCAAGGCACCGGCCTGCAAGCGGGTCATGTCCAGGAGGTTCGCCACCAGGCGATTCAGCCGCTCCGATTCCTCCAGGATCGAGCCGGCCAGTTCGTCGCGGACCTTTTCGTCCAGCCGGCGGGCACTATCCAGCAGCGTGCTGCTGGCCCCGGTGATTACAGATAGAGGCGTCCGCAGATCGTGAGATACGGCACTCAGGAGCGAACTTCGCAATCGCTCCGTCTCGATGTCCAGCCGAATCCTATCGGCTTCCGCCTCAAGTTCCGCGCGCTGGAGGGCAAGTGCGACCAGACCTGCAAATGCCTCCAGGAGGTGCAATTGTTCCGGGTCGATTGCTTGTGCGTCGACCGAGGGAGCCACGCCGAGCACGCCGACCGTGCCGCGCTTGCCGCTCGTGGCCACGCGCGGCAGCGCCGCGATGCTGTCGGCCAGGCGCCCGTCGATGCGCGGGTGGTAAACGCCCTCTGCCCCAGGGAGCGTCGTGGTTCCGCGCCCCGCCGTCTGGCCGTGCTCAAGCACCCACTTGGCAACCGCTTCATCGTGTTGGCTGGGAACGAAGCCACCGGGCTGCGCGCCTGTGGGCACCAACTTGCCACCTTCGCCGGGCAGCAGCACAACCGCGCGGACATCCGCTGCCTCGGCAACGTGCTTCAAGGCAATGCGGGCGATTTGTTCGTGGTTCTGTGTGGCGGCCAGCTCACGGCTGATGGCATACAACGCCGCGGTCCGACGCTCCCTGCGCCGCGCCGACTCGCCCTGGAATTGCACGCGGGCCGTCAGCGTGCTGATGACCAACCCCGTGAGCAACATCACCAGGAATGTCAACAGGTACTCCTTGTCTCCGACAGTGAATGTCCAGCGGGGCGGCACAAAGCAGAAATCGAAGGCAGCGACGCTAAGCAGCGAAGCGAGAATCGAAGGGCCGCGCCCCAGCCCGAGCGATACGGCGACCACGCCCAGCAGGTAGACCATCACCAAATTCGTCGGCGCGAGGTACGGCGACAGTAGCGCGCTCAGCCCGGTACAGATCAGGACGACCATCAACGCCCAGAAGTAACTGAGACGTTGCACGGACAACCGACGGGATGGCATGGCCGGAGCCGCAGTCGGCTGGGGGTCGCCGGAAATCACGTACACGTCGATGTCGCCACATTTCCGCGTCAGTTTGTAGACGAGCGAGCCGCGCAACAGTTCCTTCCAGCGCGGCTGCTTGGGCTTGCCGACGACAATCCTGGTAACGTTGTGGCTGCGAGCGTAATTGAGTAGTTCCTCGGCGACGCTGTGCCCGCTGAGCGTGACCATTTCGCCTCCAAGCTGCTCGATCAGCCGAAGCGTCTGCGACATCTGCTCCCTAGCGGCGGTGGAGAGTTTCGCCGTTTGAGGCGTCTCGACATGCACGGCGACCCAAGGGGCTTTCAGGCTAGCCGCCATGCGTCGGGTTGCGCGGACCAACCGGGCAGCGAAGGGACTCGGTCCGATGCAGACCAAGAGGCGTTCGCGGGCGGGCCACGTCACGCGGACGGCTTGCTCCTTGCGGTACACGTCCATCTGCTCCCCGACCCGTTCGGCCGTCCGCCGCAGCGCCAGTTCCCGCAGCGCAATCAGGTTCCCCTTGGTGAAGAAGTTTGCCATCGCCCGTTCGGCTTCGCGGGGAATGTACACCTTGCCTTCTCGAAGGCGTTCCAAGAGGTCGTCTGGCGGTAGGTCCACCAGTTCTACCTCGTCGGCCTGCTCAAAGACGGAATCGGGGACCGTCTCGCGGACGACGACGCCGGTGATCTGCGCGATCACGTCGTTGAGGCTTTCGAGGTGCTGGACGTTAAGCGTTGTGTAAACGTCGATGCCCGCCTCCAGAAGCCGCAGGACATCCTGCCAGCGCTTGGTATGCGTCGTGCCAGGGGCGTTGGTATGGGCCAGTTCGTCCACGATGAGAAGTTGCGGGTGCAATGCCAGTGCTGCATCCAGGTTGAACTCCTGGAGCATGGTCCCCCGGTAGTTGACTTCCAGTTTGGGAAGCAGGTCCAGGCCGAGCACCAGGGCCTGGGTTTCCGGCCGGGAGTGCGGCTCGACGTACCCGACGACGACATCCATGCCTTCCTTGGCGGCCTTGCGGGCCGCTTCCAGCATCGAATAGGTTTTCCCCACGCCCGGAGCGGCCCCGAAGAAAATCTTGAGCCTGCCCCGCGCCTGCTTTGCCTCGGCGGCCTGCACGCGGGCCAAGAGGGCATCAGGATCGGGGCGCTGGTCGGTCATGTGCAAGACCCCTTGCAACGGGGAGACCCGGTCTACCGTTGGAGATCATCGAGGTCCAGGTTCAATTCTACGACATTCACCCGCGGTTCGCCCAGCAGGCCCAAAGTTCGGCTCGCCGTATGCCGCGCGACCGCCTGGCGAACCGTTTCCACATCCAAGCCGCGTGCTCCGGCCACCCGCGCGACCTGGAATTCGGCAGCGGCCGGGCTGATGTGCGGGTCCAGCCCGCTGCCGGACGACGTAACGAGGTCCACCGGGATCGGAGACTCGTTAGTCGGATCAGCCGCCCTCAGCGCGGCGATCCGTCCCCACACGGCCTTGAGCAACTCAGGGTTGGTCGGCCCCAGGTTCGACCCGCCCGATGCTGCCGCGTTGTACGCCACGGGCGAAGTGGCAGAGGGACGGCACCAGAAGTACTTCGGATCAGTGAAACCCTGTCCGATCAGTTCGGAGCCCACCGGCTGGCCATTGCGGTAGATCAAACTGCCGTTGGCTTGCCGGGGGAAGACCACCTGCGCGATCCCGGTGATCGCTAGCGGATAGACAACTCCCGTGAGGATGCTCATCGCGGTGAAGAGCAGAAGAGCTTGTTTGACTTGCCTCAGCATGCCAGTCTCCGTTAGGCGAGATGCAACGCCACAAGGACAAGGTCGATCAACTTGATGCCGACAAACGGCACCGCCAGGCCCCCCAGGCCGAACACCAACAGATTCCTCCGCAACAGGGCCGCCGCGCCCGTACGCCGATACTGCACACCGCGCAGCGCCAGCGGAATGAGGGCCACGATAATCAGGGCGTTGAAGATCACCGCCGAGAGGATCGCGCTGGTGGGCGTTGCCAGGTGCATGATGTTCAGTCGGCCGAGCGCCGGATAGGTGCTGGCAAAAGCGGCAGGGATGATGGCGAAATACTTCGATACGTCGTTGGCGAGGCTGAAGGTCGTCAGCGCGCCGCGAGTCATAAGGAGCTGCTTGCCGATTTCGACAATCTCGATGAGCTTCGTGGGGTTGGAATCCAAATCAACCATGTTGCCTGCTTCCTTGGCCGCCTGGGTTCCGGTGTTCATCGCCACGGCGACATCGGCCTGGGCCAGCGCGGGGGAGTCATTCGTCCCGTCGCCGGTCATGGCAACCAGGTGGCCGGCGGCCTGGTACTTGCGAATCAGGCTGAGCTTGGCTTCGGGGGTTGCCTCGGCAAGGAAATCATCGACGCCCGCCTCGGCGGCGATGGCAGCGGCCGTCAAGGGGTTGTCGCCGGTAATCATCACCGTCTGAATCCCCATCTGCCGCATCTGGCCAAAACGTTCTTTCATGCCCCCTTTCACGATGTCCTTGAGGTGAACCACGCCCAGGGCCCTCCCTTTCTCGGCCACGACCAGCGGAGTCCCGCCTTGCCTGGAAATCCGCTGGACATGGTGTGCCACGGTGGCCGGAAACTCGCCGCCGTGCTGCCGCACGTAACCTTCAATGGCGTCGGCGGCTCCCTTGCGAATCTGTCGCCCTTCCAGGTTGACGCCGCTGGTGCGGGTCTGGGCACTGAAAGGGATGAACGTGGCACGGAGTTCCTGGACATTGCGGCCGCGCAGACCATACTTCGTCTTGGCCAGCACCACGATGCTCCGCCCCTCGGGGGTTTCATCGGCCAAGGAAGCAAGCTGGGCAGCGTCGGCCAAGGCGGAGACTTCAACGCCATCGGCAGGCAAGAACTCGACTGCCTGGCGGTTGCCGAGGGTAATGGTGCCAGTCTTGTCCAGAAGGAGCACGTCCACGTCTCCGGCAGCCTCCACTGCCCGGCCCGACATGGCAATCACGTTGGCCTGGACCATGCGGTCCATTCCGGCGATGCCGATGGCCGACAGCAGGCCGCCGATGGTCGTGGGAATGAGGCACACCAGCAGGGCCACGAGCACCGTCACGGTGACGGGCGAGCCACGGCCCGCAGCCTCGACGCTGTAGAGCGAGAACGGCAGCAAAGTGACGCAAACCAAGAGGAAGATGATGGTCATGCCGGCCAGGAGGATGTCCAGGGCGATTTCGTTGGGTGTCTTCTGCCGCTTCGCCCCTTCCACCATTGCGATCATCCGGTCAAGAAAGGTCTCGCCTGGGTTGCTCGTGACGCGCACGACCAGCCAGTCGGACAGAACCCGCGTTCCGCCGGTGACGGCACTCCGGTCCCCACCACTTTCACGGATGACCGGAGCGCTTTCGCCGGTGATTGCGCTTTCGTCCACGGAAGCCACGCCGTCGACGACCTCCCCATCCGCCGGAATGTAGTCCCCCGTTTCGACGAACACCACGTCGCCGCGCCGCAGGTCGGTTGCCGGCACCACGGCGAAGTCGCCGCGCTGGAGCATCGTTTGGAAAGACGGCTTATCGAGCGGTTCATTGGGCGGGGGGATGAACTTCTTGGCTGGCACGTGATGCCGGGTGCGCCGCAGCGCGTCCGCCTGGGCCTTTCCACGGGCCTCTGCCATCGCCTCGGCAAAATTGGCAAACAGCACCGTGAACCACAGCCACACCGAGACGGCCAGGATGAACCAGGGTGATTCCTCGCCGCCTGCCGCCAGCGAGCGCACGAAGAGGGCCGTGGTGAACAGGCTGCCAACGTAGGCGGTGAGCATTACCGGGTTGCGCACCTGCTCTCGCGGGTCGAGTTTCACAAAGGCATCGAGCACCGCCCGACGCATGATCTTCACATCAAACAAGCGGTGCGCTTTCGCCTGGGCAGTCATCGCTCACCCTCCTGCCATCATCAACTGCTCGACGATTGGCCCGAGCGCCAAGGCCGGCACGAACGTCAAGGCCCCCACCAGAATCACTACGCCAACCAGAAGAAGCACAAACAGTGGCGTGTGCGTCGGCAGCGTTCCGGCGCTTGTGGGAGTCGCCTTCTTTCGCGCCAGCGATCCGGCAATCGCCAAGGTGGGAATCGCCACCCAGTAGCGAGCCGCAAGCATCGCCAGCGCCAGAGCAACGTTGTAGAAGGGCGTGTTCCCAGTGAGTCCGGCAAAGGCGCTACCGTTGTTGTTCCCGGCGGATGAAAAGGCGTAGAGAATTTCGCTGAGACCATGTGGGCCGGGGTTGGACACGCCCGCCTTGCCCCACGGCGTCGCCACGGCCAACGCCGCTCCGACCAGGACCAGCAATGGCGGAATGAGGATCACCAGCGCCGCCATCTTCATCTCGAAGGCTTCGATCTTCTTTCCCAGGTATTCGGGCGTGCGGCCCACCATCAGCCCGGCCACAAAGACGGCTATGATGGCGAACACGAGCATCCCGTACAGCCCGCTGCCCACCCCGCCGAAAACGACTTCGCTGAGTTGCATCAGCCACATGGGTACCAGTCCGCCCATCGGAGTGTAGGAGTCGTGCATGGAGTTGACGCTGCCGTTGGAGGCCGCCGTCGTGGCCGCCGCCCAAATGGCCGACTGGCCGATCCCGAAGCGGACTTCCTTCCCCTCCATGTTGCCGCCCGGCTGCTGACTGCCGGCAGACTGGTCCACTCCAAGGGTGGACAGGAGAGGATTGCCCGCCTGTTCCGCCGCGTAACCCAACAGCAGAAGCGGGACGAAGATCACCAGCATCGCTGCGAGTACGGCCCAACCCTGCCGGGTATCGCCAACCATTTCCCCAAAGGTGTAGCAGAGTGCCACCGCAATCAGGAGAATCGCCACGAGTTCGAGAAAACCTGTAAGCGGCGTAGGGTTTTCCAGTGGGTGCGCCGAATTGGCGTTGAAGAAGCCGCCGCCGTTGGTGCCCAGTTGCTTGATGATGACCTGTGAAGCTGCCGGGCCGAGCGCAATCGTCTGTTCGTTGACCGTCTTGCCGGAGGCGTCCTTGGTTGGCTGGACCAGTGTTGCCCTTTCGTAGGGCCGGAGCGTCTGCACCACGCCCTGGGACACAAGCAGCAGTGCTCCCACAACGGACAACGGCAGCAAGATGTAGAGCGTGCTGCGAGTCAAGTCGTACCAGAAGTTGCCGATCGTCTGCGCGCTATGCCGGACAAACCCGCGAATCAAGGCGACCAGGACGGCCATGCCGGTGGCGGCCGACAGGAAGTTCTGGACCGCCAGGCCGAGCATTTGCGTCAGATAGCTGAGCGTGGTCTCCCCGCCGTAGTTCTGCCAATTGGTGTTCGTAGCGAAGCTGGCGGCCGTGTTCATCGCCAGGTCCGGCGCGGCGGCGGCAAGATGTTCGGGATTCAATGGCAGCAGGTGCTGCAACCGCAGGAGAGCGTAGACCGCGCCGAATCCCAGCAGGTTCAGCACGAGCATCGTCTTCGCGTAAGTCGTCCAGGCCATTTCCTCGGTCGGGTCGATCCCGCAGAGCCGATAGATCAGGCGTTCCAACCAGCCAACGGCCCAGCCCAGGCCGCAGGGTTTCCCTTCGTAGACTCTTGCCATGTACCAGCCGAGCGGCTTGGCCAGCAGAAGCAGGACCGCCAGATATAGGCCCATTTGCAGGATGGCGTGGCCGGTCATGCGAACCACTCCGGTTTCAGCAAGGCGAGCACCAGATAGGCAAAGAGCGGTATGGCGACGATGCCCGCGCTTAGGTAAACATCGGTCATGATCCGCCTCCTACACGTGGTCCAAGAGCCAAATCATGGCAAGACACAGTCCGAAAAACGCCAATACGATGGCCAAGCAGATGGCTTCCACGGCGGTGCTCCTTCGACCGGACCTCGCACTTGAACTCTACACACAATCCCATCAAGATTCTGCCAATTCCAGTCGCGAAACCATCAAGAAAGTATCAAGGCGGCCCTCGGATGTGCGTCTACGGCGCAACGTAACCGTTCAACCCCCGGGGGCGTTTTCTTGACCAACTGATCTGGACTCGAATGCCGGTCTTGTGGCACAACAGGGGGCATG